>SFHY01000183.1 GCA_004556255.1 Lactobacillus delbrueckii | reverse complement strand
TATCAAGGTTAGCAGTTGCTATTTTCTTAACAGCTGCCATTTTTATCATTTAACTTTAACCCGCGATCACAAGCGTTAAAGCTTGCTATTACAGCATTATTCTTTTCAGCTCTGTAAGCCTTTTTCTTCAAGTTTTGTTCCACGGCTACTTTTTACCCTATCCCTGGCCAAGTTATTCACAGGCAAAAAATAAGAGCCGCCCTAGAGCAGCTCTTATTCTACAGTTATTCTCTTCTTGTCTTACTTGTTCCGTTCAGCTTGCAGTTCAGCCATCTTGATCATGACGTCAACAGCCTTCCACATTGATTCCAGAACCGTGTATTCGTAGCGGCCGTGCATGTTTTCTTCCCCGGCAAAGAGGTTCGGGCATGGCAGACCCATGTAAGTCAGTTGTGACCCGTCCGTGCCCCCTCTGACTGGTTCTTCATTGATTTCAGTCAAGCCGCAGGCTCTGTAGGCATCCCGGGCCAGGTCAATGATTTCCATGTGCTTAGCCAGTTCATCAGCCATGTTATAGTACTGGTCCCACATCTTCAGCTTGATTCTTTCCCCGTACTTGGCGTTGAGTTCAGCCACCTTTTCCTTGACCAGGTTCTTCCGGGCTTCCAGGCCATCACGCTTGAAGTCACGGATGATGTAGGCCAGGTGGGCGTTGTCAACCGTACCAGAGAAGTCCATCAAGTGGTAGAAGCCTTCTTCGCCTTCAGTCTTTTCCGGCACTTCGTCTTGCGGCAGGGAGTTCTGGAAGTCGATCCCGACTTGAATGGCATTGATCATCTGCCCCTTGGCTACAGCCGGGTGCACATTAACGCCTTGGATGTCCAGTTCAAACTGAGCTGCTGAGAAAGTCCCCCAGTCCAGCTTGCCCGGGCCTTCCCCGTCAACCGTGAAGGCAAAGGCAGCGTTGAAGTCTTCCACGTCAAAGTGCTGAGCACCAGTGCCGATTTCTTCGTCTGGCGTGAAGCCCAAGCGGATTTCCCCGTGCTTGATTTCCGGGTGAGCCAGGAGGTATTCAGCAAAGGTAACCAGTTCGGCATCCCCGCACTTGTCGTCCCCGCCCAAAAGGGTGTCACCGGAAGCAGAGATAATAGTCTGCCCCTTGTACTTCTTCAAGTTCGGGAAGACGGCCGGGTCCAGGTAGAATTCGCTGTCGCCCAATTGGATCTTGCTTTCCCCGTCGTAGTTTTCAGTAATCTGCGGCTTAACGTTTTCCGAGTTGAAGTCAGCCGTGTCGCAGTGGGCCAAGAAGCCCATAACCGGCACGTCCCAGTCAACGTTGGAAGGAATAGTCGCGATGACCGTACCAGCCTTTTCATTGTAGTGAACGTCACTTAAGCCCAGTTCTTCCAGTTCCTTCATGATGACCATTTGGTAGTCCACTTCTCTTTGGGTGGATGGGAAGCGGTCAGCATGTTCATCTGACCGGGAGTTGATCTTGACGTACTTCAAAAATCTTGGCAGCAAAGTTGGGTATTCCATCTTTTTCTCCTTTTTCTTTACATAAACAAAAATATTTCACTTACTCAAAAATGTTCTGGAAGGGATCGGTTGATTCAGCGCTGATCATGCACTCTACGTCCCAGCCTTCCTGCTTCTGCCAGGCATTGAGCCGTTTGGCAGCTTCATACTTGAAGAGCTTTTCCGTGTAGTGGCCCGGGTCAACCACTACCAGGCCAGATGAAATCATGTCATGGCCAGTGTGGTAGTAGACGTCACCGGTGATGTAGGCGTCACACTTGTCTCGTAAAGCCTCTCTCCAGAACTTGTTCCCGTCCCCGCAGACGAAGGCGACAGTTTCCACCATTTTATCCTGGTCAGCGCAGATCAAGCGCACCATGTCCACGCCCATTTTTTCCTTGACGTAGTGGGCGAAGTCGATCGCCTTCATAGCTTCTGGCAAGCGGCCCTTCCGGCCAATGGCGATGCCATCGTCATCCGGGGCAAAGCCGGTTACGTCCAAGAGGCCAAGTTCTTCAGCCTGCCAGTCGCTTGACCCGTCCTGGGCCTTGTCGGAATTAGTATGAATGGAGTAAACAGTGATGCCATTAGCAATGATCTTGGCGTACATGGCCTTTTGCGGGTCGCTGTAGTCCAGATTGTTAACCGGACGGAAGATCAAGGGGTGGTGGCTGACGATGAGGTCAGCGCCTCTCTTGATGGCTTCATCAACCACATTTGGCCGGACGTCTAAAGTCACCATAATCTTGTGGACTGGTGCTTCCAAGCTGCCGATCTGCAGACCGACCGGGTCACCAGCACTAGCGATACTTTCCGGGAAAGCTTCATTCAGTTTAGCTACAATGTCTTTTACTTTAGTCATTTTCCCCACCTAATTCTGTCTTGATCATAGCCAGCAAGTCTTCGACTTCCTTGATCCGGGTCAGGTCCTTTTCCCGGGCCTTGTTGAGGTTAGCCAGGAGCTTTTGGTA
>SFHY01000027.1 GCA_004556255.1 Lactobacillus delbrueckii | reverse complement strand
GTTTGACCAAAGTCAAACTCTATTATAACAGGTCTAGCCGATGTAGAACTCGATCCGTTGTTTTAAGTTTTCAAAAGTTACCGGGAACATGCCGCCTTCTTCCCCGTCCAGGTTGACGGAGAGCTTGTCGTTTCGATTGTTGCCAATCAGCTCAGCCTTCAAGCTGGTTGTCTTGGTGTAGATGATGTTCGGATCATCCACATGCTTGCCGTTCAAAGCCAGGGCCATCAAGCGAAGCAGGTTGCCCGGATCACTTGGCTTAACCACGATCAGCTGGAAGAGGCCGTCTGAAAGTTCAGCATTCGGCATGATTTTTTCGAAACCACCGATAGAGTTAGTCATCCCCAATAAGAGCAAGGACAATTTCCCTTCATAAACACCCTTGTCAAAAGTCAGCCGCATCTCACATTCGCTGAGGTTTGGCAGCATTTCTGCCCCCTTGATCAAGTAGGCAGCATAGCCCAAGGCTGACTTAACGTCGGAAGAAACTCCATAAGTCAGTTCAGCCAAAGAACCAGCAGCAGCAATGTTGACGAAGTACTTCTGACTGCCATCGCCAAAGTCGGCCCGGCCCACGTCCATCTTCTGCACCTGGTTCTTAAGAATCACCCGGGCTGCTTCAACTACATCGTCACGCGGAATCTTCAAGGCTCTGGCATAGTCGTTGGTCGTCCCCGCCGGGATGATGGCCATGCGCGGACGCTCTTCCTTAGGCAAAAAGGCGATCCCGCTCACGACTTCGTTGATCGTGCCGTCCCCGCCGGCGGCCACGACCAGTGAAAAACCGTCCTTGGCTGCCCGGGTTGCTTCATTTTGAGCACTGAGCGGAGCTGGCGTGGTTCTGAATGCACTGGCTTCATAACCCGCTTGTTCCAAAATATCCAAAATATCAGAAACGTTCTTCGGCATCTGTTCATGCCCGGAAACCGGATTGTAAATCAAGCGCGCGCGCTTAGTCATCTGCTTCACCTTTTTCTAAAAAATTTTCTCCTGCCTTAACGGCTGGCCAGGTCGGCCAAGAGGAGCTTGTTGATCACCTTAGGGTTGGCCTTGCCCCGGGTCTGCTTCATGATTTGCCCAACCAGGAAGCCGATAGCCCGGTCCTTACCGTTTTTGTAGTCTTCAACAGACTGCGGGTTGGCGTCAACAACTTCCTTGACCATTGGTGCCAGAACGCTTTCGTCTGACAATTGCGCCATGCCGTTTTCTTCAACGTACTTCTTCGGGTCAGTGCCGTTGGCAACAGTTTCCGCGAAGACCTTCTTGGCAATCTTGGATGAGATCGTCCCGTCAGAAATCAGCTTGATCATGGCTGCGAGGTTTTCTGGAGCCAAGGCAATGTCCTTGAGTTCAGCATGCTTTTCGTTCAAGTAACCGTTAACTTGGGTATTCATCCAGTTGGCTGCTTGTTGCGGGTCAGCACCAGCTGCTACAGTAGCGTCAAAGAAGTCTGAGCTTTCCTTGTTTTGCAGCAAAACATTTGCGTCGTATGGCTTAAGGCCGTATTCATCAACGTAGATCTTCCGCCGTTCGTCAGCCGTCTTTGGCAAGTTGGCCGCGATTTCATCAACCCATTCCTGCTTGATGTGGTATGGAGCCAGGTCTGGTTCTGGGAAGTAACGGTAGTCCGCGTCCCCTTCCTTGACACGTTCCAGGACAGTCTTGCCCGTGTTGGTGTCAAAACGGCGGGTGGACAGGCGAACCCGGCCGCCGGACAGGAGGATTTCCTGCTGGCGCTTTTGTTCGTAAGCCAGAGACAGACGAACGTGTTCAAAGGAGTTCAAGTTCTTCATTTCGACCTTGGTCCCGAATTCCTTCTGGCCGGCTGGACGGATGGAGATGTTGGTGTCAATTCTCATTGACCCTTCTTCCATCTTAACGTCGGAAGCCCCGGTAAATTGCACGATTTCCCGCAGCTTTTCCAAGTAGGCAACAGCTTCGTCCGGGTCAGTCATTTCTGGTTCAGAAACAACTTCCAAAAGCGGTACCCCTTGCCGGTTGTAGTCAACGTAGGAGAAGCCGTTGGTCCCGTGGGTGTTCTTACCGGCGTCTTCTTCGATGTGCATTTCGTGGATATGGATCTTCTTCTTCTTGCCGTGAACTTCGACTTCAACATAGCCGTTTTCAGCCAGTGGCTTGAAGAATTGGGTGATTTGGTAAGCCTTCGGGTTGTCCGGGTAGAAGTAGTTCTTCCGGTCAAAGTGGGTTACCGGGTTAACGTGGGAGTGGGTGGCCAAAGCGACCATCAAGCCCAGGCGGTAGACTTCCTTGTTAACCATTGGCAAGGTACCTGGGTAACCCCAGTCAATAACGTTGGTTTCGGTGTTTGGCTTGGCCCCGTAAGTTACTGGTGAAGGTGAAAAGATCTTGCTCTTGGTCTTCAACTCAAAGTGGACTTCCAGACCGATAGTTGACGTAAAATTCATTTAAATTAATCCTCCAATCCAGCTGGTGTTTGTTCGTAGAACTTGTTGCTGCGTTCGATGAAGTCAGCTACTTGGAAGACATGGCCTTCGTCAAAGCGCTTGGCCATGATTTGGAAGCCGACCGGCATCCCCGTCGTTTCGCTCAAGCCGGCTGGCACGCTGGCTGCCGGAATCCCGGCCATGTTGGCGGAAATCGTCAAGATGTCGTTGTTGTACATCTTGATCGGGTCAGAAATTTCTGAGTTCAAGTCAAAAGCAGTTTCGGTAGAAACCGGCCCGACAATCACGTCGTTGTCTTCGAAGATCTTGTCGAAGTCTTGACAAATCAAGGTTCTTACCTTAGCAGCCTGCAGGAAGAACTTGTCGTAAGCACCGGCGGACAGGGCGAAGGAGCCCAGCATGATTCTCCGCTTTACTTCATCGCCAAAGCCTTCTGACCGGGACTTAAGGAAGACTTCGTCCAGGTTCTTGGCTTCTGCCCGGTAGCCGTAACGGATCCCGTCGTAACGTTCCAGGTTGGCTGAAGCTTCACTGGAAGCGATGATGTAGTAAGTTGGCACCACGTACTTGGTGTGCGGCAGGGATACTTCGTTGATGATGGCCCCGTTTGCCCGCAGAAGTTCGATTTGGGCTTCAACTGCCTTGCGGACGCCTTCTTCAACGGCGTCACTCATGTATTCCTTAGGAACGGCAACCCGCAGGCCCTTGACGTCCTTGCCCAGGAAGCTGGTGTAGTCTGGGACTTCCTTTTCTGAAACAGTAGCATCGCGGTCATCAGCCCCGGCGATTACGTTCAGAACTTCAGCTGAGTCCTTGACCCGCTTGCTCATCACCCCGATTTGGTCCAGTGATGAGGCAAAAGCGATCAAACCCCAGCGGGATACCCGGCCGTAAGTCGGCTTGATCCCGAAAATACCGTTGAAGGATGCTGGCTGGCGGATTGAACCACCGGTGTCACTACCCAGGGCAGCAACCACTTCACCGCTGGCAACAGCCGCAGCTGAACCACCGGATGAACCGCCTGGCACCTTGTTTAAGTTCCATGGGTTCTTGGTGTCACCGAAGTAAGAAGTTTCAGTGGATGACCCCATGGCAAATTCGTCCATGTTGGTCTTGCCGATGATGGTAGCTTGAGCTGCCTTCAGCTTGGCAACAACAGTTGATTCGTAAACTGGTTCAAAGTTGTACAAAATGTGGCTGGCTGCCGTCGTCTTCAAGCCGTTGGTGATGATGTTGTCCTTGATGGCAATCGGCACGCCGGCCAGTTTGTTGTTAAAGTCAAGGTTTTCAGCTGGCTTGGCGTCTTCATCTACAGTGATGAAGGCGTTGATCTTTTCGTCAGTCTTCTTGATGTTGGCGATGGTGTCCTTGGCCAATTGGTCAGCAGAAACAGCGCCGCTCTTCAGCTTGTCGTTTAAAGAATCGATCGTTTCGTTTAAGTAGTTCATTATTGGTTATCATCCTTATCGATAATTACAGGTACCTTGACAAAACCGTTGCTCTTGTCAGGAACGTTCTTCATCATTTCTTCGCGGGTCTGCCACTTTTCAGGAACGTCTTCTCTGAAGACAGTGTCGCGATCAACTACTTGTACCGTTTCTTCAACGCCAGTCGTGTCAACGGCTTGAAGTTCTTCTGCCATTTCTAGAATCTTCCCCATTTGCGGGGTGAACTTGGCCAGTTCTTCTTCGCTGAATTCAAGCTGGGCTAATGCCGCAACGTGCTTGATGGTATCATTTGTTACCTTTTCCACTTATGTACCTCCTAATTACCGCCATAGATGTGCATCCGATAAGACCCGGTGGCCGTTTCCTTGGCGACGACCGCTTGGGTGTCGTTGACCGAGGAAATGGTGATTTCAACCGGTGAGCTGGTTCCCAGATACTTCTTCGCCCGGCTCATAACCGTCTGGGCAAAGCTTTGTACCTGCAGATAGCCGTAGAACTGCGTGGTGATGGCGATGCTTTCGTAAGCCAGCTTGCCATCGTAGTAGCGCAGAGTTGCCGTGACCCCGGAAACGTTCGGGAAGTAACCCTCAATTTCATCCTTAAAGCTGGTGAATTTGGATTCGTCACTGGCACTGACCGCGCTGGCTCCATCGACCGTCGGCAGCACCTGGGTCTTTTCGTTCACGGAATTCCATTTAGATATTTTACTACTATTTGCGCTAGCTGTCCCATATGAGAAGTAAGTTCCCCCAACTAATGAGTCGGTGTCGGTCTTAGAGAAAAGGCCGACCATGATCGGGATATTCTTAAGCTTCTTCTTGGCGTGCAAGCGGGAGACGATCGTGTTGGCCGTCTTCTGCCCGAAGGCCTGCCGCTTGGCCAGGGAAATCTTAGTGCTGACTTCGGCCCCGTCAGTCGTCTTGGTGTAGTAGTCGACTGAGTTGAGGCCCAGGCTGATGCTGATGCCAGCCAGCTTGTAGCTGGACCCGCTCTTGACATAGAAGTCTTCTTCCATGATCTGCTGCAAGATGATCGGGTTTCTGGTCGTTGCCCCGGTCTTGCCGTTGTTCTTGAGGTTCAGCCCCTCTTTGTTGCTCTTTGAATACCGGCCCAGCCAGTTGGTGACCGTCGTTTCATCGAGCTGCTGGCCTTCCTGGATGACATAGTCCTTGGTTGAGAAGACCTTCTTGGAGACCCGGATCAAGCCCCGTTCCATGGCCGACTCGTCCACGCTGTTGTCATAGTTGGTGGCTTCCAGGCCGGAGATCGGGCTGGTCTTGTAGACCCCCTTTTTCAAAAGGACGGAGTAGCCGCCGTCAGTGCTGGAAGTCGTCTCGTACTTCTTGGTCTTGCTGGTCGTCGTCGTTGAGTTGCTGGCCAGGTCGGAATTCTTCAAGTTACCGCAAGCCGCCAGCAGGAGGCTGCAGCTTGCCAAAGTTATTGCCTGTAAAAATCTCTTCACTTTTCCGTGTCCTTCTCTTCGATCTTAGAGATTGCTTCTGCCTCCGTTAAGCGCGGAATGTCCAGGGCTTCTGCCTTGGCCAGTTTGCTGCCGGCATCTTCCCCGTAAACCAGGCAGTCAGTCTTCTTGGAGACTGACCCGGTCACCTTGGCGCCCAGGGCCTGCAGCTTCTTGGTAAACTCAGCCCGGCTATAGTGGGCCAGTTTCCCAGTTAAGACCACCGTCTTGCCCTTGAAGAAGTTGTCCGCGGCTTCCCCGTCTTCGCCTAAGTAGTCCATGTTGACCCCGGCCTCTTCCAGCCGGGCCAGCAGCTTCTTGGCTTCTTCCTGCTGGAAGTAAGCCGTCAAAGACTCAGCAATCGTCATTCCTATTGTATCGATTGCCGTCAGTTCTTGCACGCTTGCTGAAGCGATTTTAGACATATTTTTAAATTTCCGGGCAATCAATTGGGCGGCTTTCCCGCCGACATTGTCAATCCCCAGGCCAAAGAGGACCAGCTCAACGGAATTCTTCCGGCTTTGGTCAATAGCCGCCAGGAGATTGTTGATCGACTTCTCTTTAAAGTGGTCCAGCTGGCTCAAGTCGTCGGCTGTCAGATAGTAAAGATCAGCTACATTGTGCACCAGGTCCTTGGCGATCAGCTGCTTGACGATCTTTGGGCCAAGGCCGGCGATGTTCATGGCCTGCCGGGAAGCGAAGTGGGTAATCCCCTCTTCAACTTGGGCCGGACAGGACGGGTTAATGCAGCGCAGGGCCACTTCTTCATTCAGGTGGACCAGGTCTTCCCCGCAGGATGGACACTTAGTTGGCACTTCATAAGCAGCAGAGTCTTCTGGCCGCTTGCTTAAGACAACTTCGGAAATTTCCGGAATGATGTCGCCGGCCTTGTGCAGCTTGACCGTGTCGCCCAAGCGGACGTCCAGTTTGGCCAAAAGGTCCGGATTGTGCAAAGAGGCCCGGGCTACCGTGGTCCCAGCCAATTGCACCGGATCCATCACGGCAGTCGGGGTCACGACCCCGGTTCTCCCCACGGTCCATTCAATCTCCCGGACTACTGTTTCTTCTTCTTCCGGCGGGAACTTGTAGGCAATTTCCCAGCGGGGCACCTTGACGGTGTTGCCTAAGTCCGCCTGCAGGGCCAGGTCATCGACTTTCAAGACGATGCCGTCGATCCCGTAAGGCAGGCTGTCGCGCTTTTTGGTAAATTCGTCGATATAGTCGTAGACGGCTTCTAAATTTTCCAGCCGGCGGCCGTTTTCATTGGTGTGAAAGCCCAGCTTGGCCATTTCCTCGATCGCCTGGTGCTGGGAGTCGATACCGGCTGGCGGATTGATCCAGGTATAAATAAAGGTGCTCAGCTGCCGCTTTTTGGTCACCTTCGGGTCCAGCTGGCGCAGTGAACCAGCCGCGGCGTTTCTCGGATTAGCGAAGATGGTCTCCCCGGCCTCGTCCCGCTCCTGGTTCAATTTGGCGAAAGCCTCCTTGCCCATGTAGCATTCCCCCCGCACTTCGGTGGTAATGGCTTCCGGCAATTTCTGGGGCACGTCCTTTATATACTTGACATTCTTGGTCACGTCTTCGCCGACCTGGCCGTTGCCCCGGGTTGAGGCCCGCTTCAAGCGGCCTTCTTCATATTCCAAAGACAGGGAAAGGCCGTCGATTTTCAATTCGACATTGTAGGCCACAGGGTGGGCGATGGCCTTTTGCACCCGCTGGTCAAATTCCGCCAGCTCTTCTTTGGAAAAAACATCCCCCATCGACAGCATGGGCACCGGGTGCTCAACCTTGGGCAGGTCGCTGCTCACCTCACCGCCGACTCTCTGGGTGATGGAGTCAGCTGACTTTAATTCCGGATAGGCAGCTTCCAATTTCAGCAGGCGGGCGTATTTTTCATCATAAACGTGGTCTTCAACCACCGGAGCGTCCTGCTCATAGTAGGCCTTGGCCCACTGGTCCAGCTGGGCCCGCAATTGGCGGACTTCCTGTTTTGCTTCTTCTAAACTTTCAGCCATGCTTCTTCACCTAAATTTTCTTGATCGGGGCAAAAGCCGCCAGCAGGCGCTTGTTGCCCTTGCTTGCAAAAGCGATGTCCAGTTCCATGTCGTCGCCAGAGCCTGTGACCTTGATGACCACACCCTTGCCCCAGCTCTTGTGCTCAACCTGGTCGCCAGGATGCCAGCCCTTCTTTTCAGCGCCGACGGCCCCGGCTGCCTTGCTGGCCCGGTGGATCTTAGCCGGCTGAGCAGCTTTAGCTTGGGACTTTTTGGCAAAAGGCAGCCGGTCCAGGTCTAAGAAGGAAGTGCTGGACTTTGGAGCATTTGAAGCCACGATGTCCAGGTCCTCATCCTTAATTTCGCCGATAAAGCGGGACTGGGCGTTGTACTGCTTATTCCCGTACATCATCCGGGTGTAAGCCGAGGTCAGGTAAAGCTCTTCCCTGGCCCGGGTAATGCCCACGTAAGCCAGGCGGCGTTCTTCTTCCAGCTGGTTTGGGTCTTCGTCCTTGATCGCCCGGGAAAGCGGGAAGATGTTGTCTTCCATCCCGATCAAGAAGACGACTGGGAATTCCAAACCCTTAGCCGCGTGCAGGGTCATCAAAGTTACCCGGTCATCGCTTTCTTCCATGTCATCCTGGTCGCTTAAGAGGGATACTTCCGCTAAAAAGTCGCTCAAGCGGCTGCTGTCCGGGTTTTCTTCTTCATTGTAATTGTCGTCAAAACGCTTGGTAACCGTGGCAAATTCCTGCAGGTTTTCCAGGCGGGCGGCAGCTTCCAGGGACCCTTGGGCTTCTTCCTCCTTCAAGGCTTTGATGTAGCCAAAGTCTTCCAGGATCTTGTCAGTCAGTTCACTGACCGTGTGGTCTTGGGCGTAAGCAATGGCGTCAGTCAGCTGATCGCTGAAGGCCAGGAGCTTTTTGGCAGCGGCGGCAGAAATCGGAGCCAATTCGACATTGCGCATGGCTTCGTAGATCCCGCCCCCCATTTCGTCAGCGAAGGCAGCCAATTTAGTAGTCGTAGCCTGGCCGATCCCCCGCTTTGGAACGTTGATGATCCGGTTGAAGCTCATGGAGTCGCTAGGATTGGCCACTAGCTTGAGGTAGGCCATGATGTCCTTGATTTCCTTACGGTCGTAGAACTTGTGCCCGCCGACGATCTGGTAAGGGACATTTGCTTCAACCAAAGTTTCTTCCATCCCCCGGGACTGGGCATTGGTCCGGTAAAGGATGGCAAAGTCCTGGTAGCGGCGCTTCTTTTGGTCAACTTCTTCCTTGATCTTGGCAAGGACGAAGCGGGTTTCGTCCCGGTCGCTCTGGGCCTGGTAGTAGTGGACCTTCTCCCCGTCACCCTTGTCAGTCCACAGCTTCTTGGCCTTCCGGTTTTCATTGTGGTCGATGACCGAGTTGGCCGCCTTCAAGATGTGGCCGGTTGACCGGTAGTTCTGCTCCAGTTTGACAGTTTGGGCATTCTTGTAGTCATGCTCAAAATTGAGGATGTTTTCCATGTTGGCTCCCCGCCAGCCGTAGATTGACTGGTCGGCATCCCCAACAACGCAGATATTGTGGTAGCCGTCAGCCAGCAGGCGGCAGAGCTCGTACTGGGCCTCGTTGGTATCCTGGTATTCGTCAACCAGCAGATAGCGGAACTTCTGCTGGTAGTAGGCCAGGGTGTCAGGACTGGCCTCAAAAAGGGTCAGCGTCTGCATGATTAAATCGTCAAAGTCCAGGATCTGGTCTCTTTCCAGGCTGGCCTGGTATTTCTTGTAGACGTCAGCGACAACTTTTTCAAAAGGACCGACCGCACTGGCCTCAAACTGCTTCGGGGTCTGCAGGCGGTTCTTGGCATTGGAGATCTGGCTCAAGATGTTGCGGGGCAGGTATTGCTTGGGATCCAGGTCCAGCTGGCGGAGGATGCGCTTGACCAGGGTCACCTGCTCTGAAGGGTCAGCGATGGAGAAGTCCCGGTCATAGCCGATCAAGTGGCCGTCCCGGCGGAGGATGCGGACGCAGAGGGCGTGGAAGGTGGACATCCAGATGCTTTCGGCCTGGTCGCCCAGGAGCTTGACTTCTCTTTCCTTCATTTCTTTAGCGGCCTTGTTGGTGAAGGTGATGGCCAGGATGTTCCAGGGAGCAACCCGCTTTTCTTCCACCAAGTAGGCGATCCGCCTGGTCAGAACTGAGGTCTTCCCACTGCCGGCCCCGGCGATTACCAAAAGGGGCCCTTCAGTCGTCTTGACTGCCTGGACCTGTTGCGGATTCAAACCTTGTAAAATCGTTGCTTCAGACATGCTTTTCCCTTTCAATAAATCAAAAAACTTAGCTTATCCATTATAGCAAAAAAAGCTGCCAAAAAACTCTGGCAGCCTGGTCAAACCTGCTTAATTATCGTACTTATTCAGGTTGTATTGTTCAATTAAATTGATGAGTTTAGTCGAGTAGTCCGGGTCGGTGGCATAGCCGTCAGTGACCAGGGCCTTGGCCTGGCTCTTATAGTCCTTGGCCGCCAAAACGTCCTTGTACTGGTCCTTGTTCCAGCTGGTTCCCTGCTGGAAGAGACGGACATGGGCCCGGATCGAGGCTTCATAAGAATCATAAATCTGGAAGCGGGCCTTAACGGTCACCCACTTGCCGTTGCTGTACTCCTTGGTCGTCATCACGGCTGAAGTGTTAGGGTTGGTCCCCTTGACCCCGAAGAGGTTGTTGTACTTCTGGGACAAGGCACTTTGCCCGTAGTTGCTCTCCAGGCAGGCCTGGGCAATAGTGATGCTTGGCAAAAGACCGGTCCCCTTGTCAACCTTCTGGGAGATCGGTCCCACCTTTTTGATAAAGGCCTTCTTTTGCCGCAAAAGCTTAGCGGCTGCTTCCTGCTTGGCCAGTTCAGCCTGGCGAATCTGCTCTTGCTGCAAGGCCTGGCGACGGTAGTAGCGGAAGGCCACGAACAAGCCCAGGCACAAGAGGATAATGGCAAAAACGCGAACCACGAGGATGGTGGTCGTCTGCTTGCCCTTGCGTGTTTTTCTGTGTCCAGCCATACTTATCTGCTTTCTAGCGCCGCTTCAGTCGCTTCTTGAGAGGCGCGGTAATGAGCGGCGTGATCAAGCCGCTGAAGACTGCTTCCAAAATGCCATTGACGGCCAGGGCCGTAAAGAGGATGACCAGCAAAGACTGCCCGCTCTTGGCCCCCAGGGCTAAAGCCAGCTTCTGGGGATGGCTGAAGTAGACCAGGTCAGACAAAAGGATCACCATGAGCGTGTTGACCGCTGAAGCTAAAAGGCCGCTTAAGGCGTAAGCCAGAGGTTTTCTGCTCTCCTTCTCCCATTTGTCAGCCAATTGCCCGGCCAGGCCCGCTGCCCAGCCGGCCGCGACCCGGGGCAATAAGGCAATCAAGGGGTTCTGGAAAAGGAGAATGGTAACCAGGCCGTTTGGAGCAGCATAGGCCCTAAGCAAACTAGTCAGGCCCCAGACCAGGCCAAAGGCCGCGCCGGCTTTCGGCCCTCTTAAAGAAGCAAAGACCGCGACTGTCAGCGGAATCGTGGTGATGGCCGGCAGGCCAGGCAAAATCGTGATGTACCCCACATTGGGAATAAAAGCTTCCAGGAGCAGAATGGCCACAAAGACCGCGCTGACCGTCAGGTTTAAGGTCTTCTGTCTGGCTTCAGAATCGTACATTCGCACACCCTTCTATTCATCTTGCATTGTGTTCTATCAATTATAACAGATTGGAGGAAAAGCAAGTTTAAAGAATCAACAAAAAAGGAGCCGTTTTACAACGACTCCTTATCTTAGTGCGGACGAGAAGACTTGAACTTCCACGACCAAAAGCGGTCACAAGATCCTTAGTCTTGCGCGTCTGCCAATTCCGCCACGCCCGCAAATACATTTAATATTTTAGCAAAGCTGCCCTCATTTGGCAAGGGAGCCGGCGATTTTTTCCAATTTTCCCCGACAGCGGCCGCAGAAATACTTCTTGACGTTAACCTGTCGCTGGCGCCAGTAGTCCTGCCCGCATTGCCGGCAGCGGTAGTGCCAGCGGCTGCTTTTGCTCTCCTCCAGTCTTGGCGCATAGCGGCTGCCGCCTACCTTTTGCAGTAAAAGCTTGAAGTCCCGGTCTTTATGCTGGTAGCCCAGGCCAGCCAGGTGGAGGTGGTAGTGGACCAGTTCATGTTTGATGATGCCCGGCAGATAATGGAGGTTTTCTTCCTTAAGAAAGAGCGGGTTGAATTCCAGGTGGTGGTCGGATAATTGGTAGCGGCCGCCAGTAGTCTTCAGGCGGCGGTTGATTTTCGCTTGGTGGAGAAAGGGCCGGCCGAAGGATTCAAAAGAGATGCTTTCGACCAGCTGCTGCAGTTCTTGTTCACTAATCATGGGATTATTGTAGCTGGTCAGGGCGGAAAATGCCAACTTTTACTCTTCGTTCAGCAAGATTCCGTCTTTCATTCTTAAACGGCGGTCGTAGACCAGGCCGGGAATTTCGTCGTGGCTGGCCACGATGACGGTCTTGTTTTCACTGCGCAAGTTTTTCATAAGGTTAACGAACTGGTCAACCCCTTCCTTGTCGATCCCCCGGGTTGGTTCATCCAGCAGGATGATGTTCTGGTCTTCCATCACGGCCTGGGTGATCCCCAGCTTCTGCCGCATCCCGACTGAGTAGTTGCCGACGGATTGCGGGTTATCCGGATCCAGGTCAAAGGCCTTGAGCAGGTCCCGGGTCTTTTCGGGCTGGAAGCGGTGGTTGAAGTGACCTAAAAAGGTCAAGTTGTCCCAGGCAGTTTCATATTCGATAAAGCCAGGGTTTTCGATTAGGGCACCGAGGTAGTCATCCTTGTCAGTGTGGATCTCCCCGCTGTCAGCTTTTAAGAGGCCAACGATGATCTTGAACAGGGTGGACTTGCCGCAGCCGTTAACACCGGAGATGTGGACTAGTTCACCCGCTTGGGTTTCTAAAGAGATGTCCTTTAATACAGCCAGTTTTTTAAAGCTCTTCTTAACATGTGACACTTTCAACATACAAACTCCTCCTCGACTTAGAGTATATACATGTGGTGGATGGCCCGCCAGAGTGGGTCATAAATA
>SFHY01000182.1 GCA_004556255.1 Lactobacillus delbrueckii | reverse complement strand
GCAGTAATAATCTTCAAAGCATTTTCTACAGCAGGGCCGCTAGCTAGGGAACTGCCACCAAACTTAACAACTTTCATGGGCTACTCTCTTTCGTGTTTGTCTTTAATCATAATTTAAGTTTAATCAGAATGGACTTTACCATTTTTCTCTGGAAAATGCAAAGAAAGATTCTGAAAAATCATGATAATCGTCTTCTAAACACTGTGATACCAGTGCTTGAGGAAGCTTGAAATAAAAATATGCAAATAAAAAAGCTGAAAAGCCGTTGACAAGATGAGGCCAATATTATAAACTGGTTTCAAATTGAAGAGGCGCAACCGACAAGAGTAAGGCAAGGGAGCCAGCCAGGCGGAGAACTTGCAAGAAAGGGGAGGTTGCCGAAGCGTCCGTTTTGGCAAGGCGGATTGGCTGGGCCATGGCTTAAGAGGTCATGGACTGTCGCAGGGAAGGTACCTGCGTTGCGCTTGCAATTTGACGAGAGAATTTGATTTTGAATTTTTCGGGCTCCAGATTGTTAAGGCAATCTGGAGCTTTTTCTTTGCCTCTTCGAAGTAACAGTAACAGATGCAGATTAGAAAGAGAAAGATACTATGGCAGAATTAGACGCGCAAAGCATTATCAACTACATTGGTTCAGCACCAAAGAAGACCCCGGTTAAGGTTTACTTGAGAGGAGCAGATCTGGACCAAGTCACTTTCCCGGAAGGCACGGATCCTTTCGTTAGCGGTCAAGCCGGCGTGGTCTTCGGTGACTGGCAAGTTCTTAAGCCTTTTTTAGCAGAACACGAAGCTGACTTTGAATCTGTCCGTGTGGAAAACACGGCCCGCAATTCAGCTGTTCCTTTGCTGGATCTCAAGGAAATCAATGCCCGGATCGAACCAGGCGCTATTATCCGTGACCAAGTCTTGATCGGTGACAATGCAGTCATCATGATGGGGGCGGTAATCAACATCGGCGCGGAAATCGGTGCCGGCTCAATGATCGACATGGGGGCCATCTTAGGCGGCCGGGCGATCGTTGGCAAGAACTGCCACATCGGTGCTGGTACGGTCTTAGCCGGGGTGGTTGAACCAGCTTCTGCCTTACCGGTCCGCGTTGACGATGACGTTCTGATTGGGGCCAACGCGGTCGTTTTGGAAGGCGTCCACGTTGGTGAAGGCGCGGTTGTCGCAGCGGGTGCGGTTGTGACCAAGGATGTGGCTCCGCACACGGTGGTTGCCGGCGTTCCAGCCAAGGTGATCAAGGAAGTCGACGCTAAGACCGAAAGTAAGACCGGTCTGGAAGAAGACCTGCGTAAGCTGTAAAGAGTCAAGTTAAAGTAAATTAAACAGACATAAGTTAGTCCACATTAAGGAAGTTTTTCAATGGCAGTATTGACCGAAGCCGAGTTGCTTCAAATCCGGCGCCAACTCCACCAGATCCCGGAATTGGCTTTAGAAGAATATCAAACTCATGCTTATCTCTTGGATGTGATCAAGCAGATGAAGCAGGACTATCTGGAAATCAAAGAGCCGGCTAAATTGCCAACCGCTCTCCTGGTTCTGGTCAAGGGGTCAAAGGCTAAACGGACCATCGGCTACCGGGCGGATATCGATGCTTTGCCAGTAACTGAGGCAACCGGTCTGCCATTTGCTTCCAAGCACCCAGGCGTGATGCACGCCTGCGGGCACGACATTCATATGACGGTTGCTTTGGGTGTTCTCAGCTACTTTAGTGAACATCAGCCAAGCGATAACCTCTTGTTCTTCTTCCAGCCAGCTGAAGAAAGCGAGAGCGGCGGCATGAAGGCCTACCAGCTGGGACTTTTCACCGGTAAGTGGCATGTCGATGAATTCTATGGCCTGCATGACAATCCAAGCCTTCCGGCTGGGGCGATTGGCTGCCGGAACGGCACCTTGTTTGCCGGAACGACTGAAGTCAACATTGATATTAAAGGCAAGGGCGGTCACGCTGCCTTTCCGCAATTGTCAAATGACGCGGTTGTCGCGGCAGCGGCCTTGATTATGCAGGTCCAGACTATCATTTCCAGAAATATCGATCCAATTCAAAGCGGAGTTATCACCTTGGGCAAAGTGACTGCCGGCAAGATTAGAAACGTGATTGCTGATTCAGCCAGAATTGAAGGCACGATCCGGGGACTGACCCAAAGCATGATCGAACTGATCGACAAGCGGCTGGCTGAAGTCTGCCAGGGAATTGAGCTGAGCTTTGGCGTCAAAGTCAAGCTTGAGCTTAACCAGGGCGGCTACTGGCCAGTTGAGAATAACCCGGAATTAACTGAAAACTTCATTAATTACATGAAGCAGGCTGTCGGAGTTGAGTATGTCGAAACAGCCCCAGCCATGACCGGGGAAGACTTCGGCTACCTCCTGGCCCAGATCCCGGGAACCATGTTTTGGCTGGGTATTGAGGATGATTCACCCCTGCACTCAG
>SFHY01000181.1 GCA_004556255.1 Lactobacillus delbrueckii | reverse complement strand
GGTAGTTCTCCTTCCGGTCCTGGATTGGCTTGAGGAGTTCGTCGGACATCTCGTAGAACTTAATGTGGACATTGTCTCTGTTATAAGCAGCCAGGGCCTTTTCATGGTCTTGGCTTAAGCCCTGGTGCAAAAAGGTTACCGTGTAGTCACGCTTTGGGTCGGCATGCTTGACTAAAGAGTGCAGTGAGACAGCCGCGTATGGGGTGAAGTCGTCACTGATTGAATAAAATACTGGAACTGTCATTGATTTTTTCCTTTCCATCTATCCTCAATTCATATACTACATTGTAGTTCTTACCAGCATTTTAGCAAGGGAAAAGATGCAAATTGTATAAAACGTTACATTCGTTTTCTCTATGAGAAAAGGTAGTGGAGGGCCTGGCGGACGCTGGAGACCGGGATTACCTCAATCCCCAAATCCTGCAAGGCCGGGCTCATATTGTATTTCGGGATAAAAATCCGCTTGAAGCCAACCTTGCCAGCTTCCTTGACCCGGGCCTGGATCTGGTTGACCCGGCGGACTTCCCCGGTCAGGCCGATTTCCCCAACAAAGCAGTCGGTTGCGGAGATTTCCTTGTCATAGTAGCTGGAGGCAATGGCCATGGCGATGGCCAGGTCGATGGCTGGTTCGTTTAAGCGGATGCCGCCGGTCGCTGATAAATAGGCGTCCTGGTTCTGCAGCATTAGGTTCCCCCTTTTTTCCAAAACGGCTAAAAGCAGGGAGACCCGGTTGTAGTCCAGGCCCGAAGTAGTCCGCTTGGCATAGCCAAAGGCGGTTGGGGTGACCAGGGCCTGGATTTCGCCCAAGATCGGCCGGGTCCCTTCTAAAGAAACGACTACGGCTGACCCAGTTGAGTCGGGCAGGCGTTCATCTAAGAAGACCGCGGAGGGATTAGCCACTTCGGCCAGGCCTTCGGTCTTCATTTCAAACATGCCGATTTCGTTGGCCGCCCCAAAACGGTTCTTGACTGAGTGCAGGATCCGGTAGGCATGGTGCTCGTCGCCTTCAAAGTAAAGGACGGTGTCAACCATGTGCTCCAGGATTTTCGGCCCGGCGATGGATCCTTCCTTGGTCACGTGGCCGATGACAAAGACAGTGACTTGGTCCAGCTTGGCGATCTTCATCAGTTCGGCAGTAACTTCCCGGACCTGAGAAGCTGAGCCCACCATGGAGTCCAGGCTGGGTTCATTCATAGTCTGGATGGAGTCAATCACGACAAAGTCAGGCTTGACGTCATTGATCTGGTCGCGGATATGTTCCATGTTGCTTTCCGGGTATAAAAGCATGGGACTTTGGCCCAGGCCTAAGCGGTCAGCCCGCAGCTTGATCTGGCTGGCAGATTCTTCCCCGGAGACGTAGAGGACCTTGTATTTTTCGGCCAGTTCGCTCATGATCTGCAGCATTAAGGTGGACTTGCCGATGCCGGGGTCCCCGCCAATCAAGACTAAAGAGCCAGGCACGATCCCGCCGCCTAAGACCCGGTTAAGTTCAGAGGACTTGGTCAAGACCCGTTCTTCTTTTTCCGCCTTGACGGAGGACATTTTGACGGCTTCTTTAGCACCCACGCTGGCCATTAAGCGACTGGGGGTCGCTTTAGTAGAAGTCTGGCGGACCTCCTGGCTTTCTTTTTCAAACTGGTTCCAGGCCCCGCAGTTGGGGCACCGGCCCAGGTAAGAAGCGGAGATGTAGCCGCAAGACCGGCACTTGTACTGAGTTCTAGCTCTGGCCATTACTTGCCGCCCTTCTTGCCAGTTGAGCCAAAGCCGCTTAAGCGCTGGCTTTCAATTGGCTGATCGTCATCAGTTTTGAGGTACTTAATGAAGATACCCTGGGCGATCCGTTCACCCTTTTTGATCTTGAGGGGACGGACGCCGTAGTTCAAGACTTGGACGAAGATCTCCCCTTCATTGTTGGGGTTGTTGTAGTAGTCGCTGTCGATGACGCCGATCCCGTTTGGCAAGGACAGGTTGCGCTTAAAGGTGTTGGAAGACCGGTTGGCCAGGATCAAGACTTCGTCTTCTGGCATGTAGGCCTTGATGCCAGTTGGGACTAAGATCGGCTTTAAGACTTCTTCAGCCTGCAAAAAGTCGCTTTCGATCAAGTCGTGGCCGTTTCTGATCAAGCGGAAGATCCTGACGAAGTTCAAGCTCCAGATGCTGGGGATGGTGATGTCGCGGGCAGCTTCGATATCGTAGCCGGCGCTGGCCAAAGTCTGCCGGCGGGGCAGGGTCAAGCCTTGTCCTTCATACTTCTTAACTACTTCAAAGCCTCTTACTCTGTTCATGATTTTTTGCTCCTTTAATTATCTAGACATCTATTTTACACTAGTTAAGACAGCAAAGGAAAAGGCAAGGACCGCAAAATATATGCCGTTTTGAAAGGAAAAATAATGCCAGAAGAAAGAGAAAAAGTCATTGAAATCAAGGCTGACGGCCAGTTAGTTGCCAAA
>SFHY01000180.1 GCA_004556255.1 Lactobacillus delbrueckii | reverse complement strand
CATCAATATCTTTATTAAAATAAGTTGCTAAATCCAAAGGCATTGTTACGTGAGCCTGTGGAGTAAGTTTGTACTTCGTAGCAGGACCACGTCCAGCCGTCTCAATATTTCCCTCCTTAACAGCGGCAGAAAGTAACCTTTTCATCGTACTATCACTGGGAGCTTTCGTAAGCCCCGCCATAATCTCTGCCCTATTTGCCAAGGGATGATAATGTAAATACTGTAATATTTCTATATCTATTGTCATATTCTTTATTTATTAATCGGCTCAAATTTACTCATTTTTTGCCAAAAAAGCTACTTCAACCCGGCCTTACGCTCCTGGCTGTAGCAGAACAAAAGCGGAATTGAAGGCAGGAAGCCGACGAAGAACATGGCGATCAAGCTCATCCGCAAAACGTAGCTTGGGGAATGCCACTTATCCAGCTTGGCAGTCGCCAGCACGTAGGCCGCGTACAAAACGACCAGAACCAGGCCCCACAAGAAGCTGGCGTAATGAGTGACCTGGTAGAGGTAGAGCAGGCCGCTGGCCGGGATCAGGCAGGACCAGCCGGAAATCTGCACGTCGATGATGATTTTCTTAGCAAGTTGGCTATCCATTTTTTATTATCTCCTTTATTTGATGTTCGCTATTTATCAGTTATTGTCCAGCAGGGCGTTAATATTGACCGACAGGGTCCGGTCCATGACCGTGATATCCTGGCGGGCATACTGGCTGGAGGCCGATTCAAAGAGGCAGAGCAGCTGGCCCTTATAGACTGTGATCTGCTCTAAGTAAGGCGGCATCCTGACCACCTGCTCGGCATTTGACTCGTCGAGGTTGTTCACGGCCGTGATCGGGAAGATGTAGAGCTTGGAATCCTGGCTGCCATATGACTGGCTGAGGAAGATTTTATCCCCGTAGATGGCCAGGCCCTGGATCTGCTTGTTCATACTGGTCGTCCCGTCCGGGTCAGACCAGGAAACGGACTCGTTGATGCTGGAAATCTCACTGGTGGTGATGGTGTTTTTGTACTGGCCGGACCGGGCCAGCTTGTAGCTGGCGACCTTGCCATGGCCATTTTCATTGAAGTAGCCGACAAAGAGCTGGTCATCATAATAAGTCAGAGCTGAGGCCTTGGCGATTGAGTTGATTGGAATCTCATGGTCATAGACTATCTGGTCACTGGTCTTGGCGCTGGCCACGTATTCGATCAATTTGGCCAAGGAGAAGGACATCAAGGCTGACTGCCCGTCCTTTGACCCGGTCAGCCAGATCTGCATCCCCTTAGGGTCGTAAGCAATCCCGCCCAGGTGCTGCCGGCCGGGCAAGCGGACCGTTTTCAAAAATTTTCCCGTCTTTTTGTCTAAAACATAAATGACCGAAGCATGCCGGTGCTGGCCGTCATAGGCCGTGATCAAAAGATAATTGTAGGCCACGGCGATCCCCTGGGGGGTCATGGCGCTGGCTGAAGTGATCTTTTTCGCCTGGTAGTCATAGCTCCGCGTTGAGATGAGGCCCGGGATGACCACGTCCTGGCCCACCGTCGTCCTTTTCGGGGTCTGGTAGGCGGCCTGGTAGACGAAGTTGTAATTGTCCCGGATCGCCTTCCGGTAGGCCGCCAGCTTGTGCCAGGCCGGACTGGTGCTGGTCCCGTCCTTGGCCTTGGTCAGCTTGGGCCGGGCCGCCAGCATGGCCTGCTTCATCTGCCACTGCCTGTAAGCCGGATAGGCCCAGTAATAGCCCCAGGCTGCCAGGCCTGTCAGCAGGATCAGGTTAAAAATCAGCAGACGCAGCTTCCGGTGAAAATGGTGCTTCTTCCGGCTGACTAGTTTCTTTCCGCTTTTTCTGTCTTTTTTGCCCATTGGCCCTCCTTCCGGCCTTTTTTCTAAAATTTTTCCCCTAAAAAAGAAAATTCCCCTCTATCTTAACAAGCCTGGCCAGGGGCGAAGCAATTTTTTCGGCTTTTTTTGAACTTTTTCGCTAAATATCATAGTTTGTTCAAATTTCCAGTATAATATAATGATTGTAGCAAGCGAGAGCTTGTTACTACACTCAACTTTTTGTTTTTCATTCATACTCCTCCAAAGTAAATGAAAAATATCGACTGACTCCATAGTCGATTCATATCTATCCCTTTCGGCTCACGTGCGTTGCGTGAGCTTTTTTTGTTGCTTGAAGGAACCTTTTTCGGTCTTTATAGATCCGCAAGCAATTCTTTACTCTTTGTTAAGGAATTCCAAACCCTTTATTGAGAATTACCCTGTATGATAAACAATGTAACGAGCTGGTAGAACTCGTTACAAATACTCCCACTTTTTTATTTCATTCATTCTTACTCCTCCAAAGTAGATGAAAACCAATTAGGCCTGCGCGAGCAGGCCTTTTCTTTTTTCTTTTCTTTTTCCCAAATAGTTTTATACTTAAATTATGTCAAAACAAAAATTAGCATAGAAAAAATATAAGGAATTAGGTTGATGAT
>SFHY01000026.1 GCA_004556255.1 Lactobacillus delbrueckii | reverse complement strand
TTATTTGGACGATCTTTTAATCCTGCCTCTTCTGGCTGCTTTGACCATCAAGCTGATCCCCGCAGACGTCTGGCAGGACTGCCTGGAGAAAAGCCAGGGGATGTGGGAGAGCGGGAAACCCAAAAAATGGTACTATGCCTTGCCAATTATTATATTTTGGCTCCTAATCCTCTTCTGGATCGGGAAATTGGTCTATCAAGGGACGCATAACTGATTAATTAATAAAGCCGCTGATTTAGTTCAGCGGCTTTTCTTTGCCTTTCCCTTACTACCGCTTTTACTGCCACCGCTTTGTCCCAAGGGAGCAATAACTTGTTTGAAATATTATTGAAAGAATGTAATGATTTTAGAAAAAAGAAATACGGTACAAAAACATGAAAAACATCCAGGATATATTACTTTAAAACACTTGATTTCATAATCAAGGAAGCGCTTTAACATGTTTCAGCAATCAAATGAAAGCAAAATAAGAATATGGTATCATTTATTTGTAAAACTACACACGTTATAAGTCTAATGAATCGTTCGATTTTTCGGCTAAAAAATAAGCGCGAACTTCGATGAAATCTAGTTTTTGCAGAAAGAAAACGCTTTTTTGAGAAATGTCATTTTTTATACTGAAAAAAACGAAAAAAGGCTTATAATGTAAGTAGGCGAAAAACGCTTACAGCGTTAACGCAGAAATGATTTGATGGTTTTATGAATAATAGGTGATGTTTTTATAGGAAGTGAGGTAAGAAATGGACGAGCTGGAGCAACATTTACAGAACTTTGCCGCTGGCAATGAATTTTATCTGCAGAATTATCTTGGCTGCCACGCGGCTGGAAATGGCTATGCCTTTCGCGTCTGGGCGCCTAAAGCACAGCAAGTCTGGCTGGTCGGCGATTTCAACAATTGGGAGAAAGACCTGCCCATGCAGCAGAATGCTTATGGAATTTGGTCGGCTGAAACTGACCGCGCCCAGCCTGGCCAGCTTTACAAATTCTTAGTCAAGCAGGCTGACGGGGAAGAAGTCATGAAGTTTGACCCGATGGCCATGGAATATGAACACCGGCCAGGCAACGCTGCCGTGGTCAGCAACTTGCCGGAGAAGCGGTGGACTGACGGGGCCTGGTTCGGCTGGCACAAGCGGTCAAACCACTTTGCCCGGCCAATCAACATCTACGAGGTGCACGCCAGTTCTTGGAAGCAGCATGAAGACGGCAGCCTTTACACTTTGCGTGATTTGCAGAAGGAACTGATTCCCT
The DNA here is from genome assembly GCA_004556255.1 of Lactobacillus delbrueckii. GTDB lineage: Bacteria > Bacillota > Bacilli > Lactobacillales > Lactobacillaceae > Lactobacillus > Lactobacillus delbrueckii_B. The sequence continues at coordinate 11,377 of SFHY01000026.1, read as the reverse complement.
ACGTTAAGGAACAAGGCTTCAACTACATTGAATTCCTGCCTTTGACTGCCCACCCGCTGGATGCTTCCTGGGGCTACCAGACGACCGGCTACTTTGCCTTGGAGAGGGCATATGGCGAGCCGCGGGATCTGCAGGACTTCGTGGAAGCCTGCCACAAGGAAAACATCGGTGTCTTGACGGACTGGGTGCCAGGCCACTTCTGCATCAACAGCGATGCCTTGGCTTACTACGACGGGACGCCTTGCTACGAATTTGAAGAAGGCTGGCGGGCCCAAAACAAGGGCTGGGGTGCCTTGAACTTTGACTTGGGCAAGCCGCAAGTGCAGTCCTTCTTGATCTCAAGCGCCCTCTTCTGGCTGGAATACTACCACCTGGACGGGCTCAGGGTCGACGCGGTATCCAACATGCTTTACCGCGACTACGACCGGGGACCGGGCGAGTGGAAGCCTGACCAGTACGGCGGCAACCGCAATATCGAAGGGATTGAGTTCCTCCACAAGTTCAACAAGACCATCAAGGGGATCCACCCGGAAAGAATCTTGATCGCGGAAGAAAGCTCCTCCCAAGTCAAGATCACCGGCCGGGTTGAAGACGGCGGCCTGGGCTTTGACTACAAGTGGAATATGGGCTGGATGAATGATGAGCTCCGCTTCTATTCCATGGACCCTTACTTCCGCAAAGACAACTTTGACCTGTCGACTTTCTCATTCATGTACCGGATGAGTGAAAACTTTATCTTGCCGCTGTCCCACGACGAAGTCGTCCACGGCAAGCGCAGCTTGATGAACAAGATGTTTGGCGACCGGCCGGACCAGTTTGCCCAGTTGCGGAACTTGAATACCATGCTGATGACCTACCCGGGCAAGAAATTGCTCTTCATGGGCGGGGAATTTGGCCAGTACCTGGAATGGCGTTACCAAGAAGGCTTGGAGTGGTCTTCTTTAAGTGATGAGTTAAACGCCAAAATGCTCAAGTACAACCGGGAACTGAACCACTTTTACTTAAACGAACCGGCCTTGTGGCAATTGGAACAGGAAGATAGGTCAGTGAAAATCATCGACGCGGACAACCGCGACCAGTCCGTCCTTTCCTTCATTAGGCAAGGAAAGGTGCGGCATGATTTCCTGATCGTCCTGCTCAACTTCACGCCGGTTCAGCGTGACGGCTTTAAAATTGGCGTGCCTTACCCGGGGACTTACAAGGAAGTCCTCAACAGCTCACGCAGTGAATTTGGCGGCGATTGGACCGCGAAACCACAGGAAATGGCTACCACCCAGGAGAAATTCAAGAATTTCGACTACCAGATTTCGGTTGATCTGCCAGGCTTCAGTGCCATGATCATCAAGCCTGACCAGGTAACAATTAAGAGAAAGCGTTCGAAGAAACGTTGATGTAATGTGATAAAAGATTAAAGATAAAAGATAAGTAGGGAAGGATTTTAACCATGAGTACAAAAATGCTAGGTTTAATTTTAGCCGGGGGCAAGGGGACCCGGCTGGGGAAACTGACTGCCAATCAAGCTAAGCCAGCCGTACCATTCGGCGGCCGCTACCGGATCATCGACTTTCCGCTGAGCAATTGCGCCAACTCCGGTGTGCGCAATGTCGGCATCATCACCCAATACGAGCCACTGCGGCTGAACAACCACATCGGCAACGGTTCCAGCTGGGGGCTGGACGGCTTAAATGCCAGTGCCACTATCCTGCAGCCATACACTGACAACGGTGGCAGCAAGTGGTTTGAAGGTACCGCTCACGCCATCTACCAAAACATCGACTACATCGACAGCCAGGACCCGGAATATGTTCTGATCCTGTCTGGTGACCACATCTACAAGATGGACTACGCCGACATGCTGGCAGAGCACGAAAAGAACCACGCTTCCTTGACTGTGGCCGTAATCGACGTGCCTTGGGAAGAAGCACCGCGTTTTGGGATCATGAACACCGACTCCAGCGGCCGGATCATCGAATTTGAAGAAAAACCTGCTGAACCAAAGAGCAACCACGCTTCAATGGGGATCTACATCTTCAACTGGAAGCGGCTGCGCGACGTTCTGACCGCGGGTTTTGCTACGGCTGACGACATGGTCGACTTCGGCAAGGACGTCATCCCTTACTACCTGAAGAGCGACGAAAGAGTCTTCTCCTACCAGTTCTCAGGCTACTGGAAAGACGTCGGCACCATCGACTCTCTCTGGCAGGCCAACATGGAATTCCTGGACGGCTCTGACGGCCTGGCCCTGGACGACCGCAGCTGGCGGATCTACTCCAAGAACACCATCGACGCGCCGCAAATGATTACGGAAAACGCTGAAGTAACTGACTCCATGATCGTTGACGGCTGCTACATTGACGGGAAGATCAAGCACTCAATCATCTCAGCCAACGTTGACGTCCAGCGCGGCAGCGAGATTGTTGACTCAATCATCATGCCGGGTGCCAAGATCGGCAAGAACGTCAAGATCACCAAGGCTATCGTCGGCGAAGGCGCCATGATCGGCAGCAACTCTGTCGTTGGTGAAGAAAATGGGGAAATTGCCGTAGTCGGCAACAAGGAAAAGATTGGAGTGTTACCAAATGAAAACAAGTAAGATGTGTGCAATCTTCAGCAACCAGCACGAATACAGCCAGCTGAAGCCGCTGACCGATGAAAGAGCCCTGTCAACTCTTTACTTTGCCGGCAAGTACCGTTTGATGGACTTTGCCCTCTCCAGCATTGTCAATGCTGACATCAACCACGTTTACACCTTGATCAGCCAGGAAAAGGTCCGCTCTTACCTGGACCACCTGGGCGGGGGCAAGGAATGGGGGCTGGACACGATCGGCTCCTACGAATACCTGGACTTCTACCAGAACTTGATGCGGCGGCGGTCAAGAGGGGAGAACTACTTCGATGACTTGATCCTCTTCCTTAAGACCTGCAAGATGCCATATGCTGTTTTCATCGGCAACAAGATGGCTGCCAACTTTGACTTAAAGGCCATCCTGCACTTCCACCAATCCAACGGCAACCGGATCACTCCGGTCTTCAAGCGGGTGGAAAAGGACAACCTGGCCCCAGACGACCATACCTTTATTTTAAGCGACAACAATGTCGTGATTGAACAAAGAGAAGCTATCGAACTGACCAGCGAAGGCCCGTTCAACCTCTCAGCCAATGTGTACGTGATGGACACTGACTGGCTGATCCACGAACTGGAAAAAGCCCAAAAGGGCGGGGTTTCCTACGACGTTTCAGAACGTCTGGCTGGCTTGGCCGTTAAGGAAAAGGCCAACGCTTACGAATACACCGGCTACCTGCGCAACATCCACGATATTGCCAGCTACTACCAGGCCAACCTGGACATGCTGGAAAAGGACAAGCGCGACTCCTTGCTTTACGGCAACCAGAAGATCATCACCCGGATCAGAAACGAAGTCGGCACTTACTACGACAAGGAATCTGACGTCAAGAACACCTTGATTGCCACTGGCTGCACGGTCAAAGGTGAAGTCAAGAACAGCGTTGTTTCCAGAAGAGTAAACTTTGCCAAGGACTCTGTTGCCAAGAACGCCGTAATCATGGCCAACTGCAAGCTCAAGAGCGGGGCTGACGTTGAATACGCCATCCTGGACAAGAACGTGGTGATCGAAAAGGGCGTGACCGTCAAGGGCAAGCCTGACAGCCCAGTAGTCATCAAGAAGGGCAGCATCATCAGCAAGGACTTCGTACTGGATTAATCGGGAGGAAAAATTGTGAGAGTTTTATTTGTCGGGGCCGAATGCGCGCCCTTCTTCAAGACTGGTGGCTTAGGCGATGTTTTGGGCTCCCTGCCCAACCAGCTGGCCAAAGACGGCGATGAGGTCGGCGTGGCTTTGCCCCTTTACCAGGACATGCCGGAAGAATACCGGGAAAAGCTGGAATACCAAGGCAACTTCTACGTTCCAGTTGGCTGGCGGAACCAGTACTGCGGGGTCTTCACCCTGGAAATGAACGGGGTTAAGTACTTCTTCATCGACAACGAATACTACTTCAAGCGGCCAGGCATCTACGGCTACTACGATGATGGTGAACGTTACGCCTTCTTCCAGCAAGCCGTAATCATGATGATGGAACGCTTTGACTTCGTACCAAACATCCTGCACTGCAATGACTACCACACTTCCTTCATCCCATTCCTGCTACGGGAAAAGTGGGGCTTTGTCGACGCCTACCGTGGCATCAAGACTGTCTTGACCATCCACAACCTGGAATTCCAAGGCAAGTACGACGCCAAGACCCTGCCGAACTTCTTCGGCCTGGGCTATGAATGGTTCGACAACGGGACCGTCCGCTTCAACAACGACGTCAACTGGATGAAGACCGGGATCTTGTACGCCGACCGGGTAACCACGGTCAGCCCATCCTACGCTGAAGAAATCCAGACGCCGGAATTTGGCCAGGGCCTGGACGAAATCCTCCGCTCAGTCAACTTCAAGCTGGTCGGGATCTTGAACGGGATTGACTTTGAAAAGTACAACCCGGCTACTGACCCGGTTATCAAGGTCCGCTACGACGTCAACCACTTGAAGCACAAGCGCCGCGACAAGACAGACCTGCAAAAGCAGGTTGGCCTGCCGGTAGCCCCAACTACCCCGGTTATCGGGATAGTCAGCCGCTTGACTGCCCAAAAGGGCTGCCAGCTGCTTTTGGAAGAACTGGACAACATTCTACAATTTGACCTGCAGGTGGTCATCCTGGGCAGCGGTGACCAGTACTATGAACATGCCTTAAGCGACATTGCCAGCCGCTACCCGGACAAGTTCAAGCTGATCCTGGCCTTTGACGTCAACCTGGCCCAGAAGATCTACGCTGGGGCTGACTCCTTCTTGATGCCATCCGCCTTTGAACCATGTGGTTTGTCACAACTGATCAGCCTGCGCTACGGGACCCTGCCAATCGTCCACCAAATCGGCGGTTTGGCCGACACGGTCTGGGTTTACGACAAGACCAAGAATGAAGGCACCGGCTTTGGCTTCCGCGAATTCAGCGGCTACCAAATGGTTGAAGCCATCAAGAAGATGCTGGAGCTCTACCATGAAAAGGACAAGTGGGCCAAGGCACAAAGAACGGCTATGCGGTCTGACTTCTCCTGGAAGAACTCAGCAAGCAAGTACCAATGGATGTACGGCGAATTACTGGGATAGTCGCAATTAATGAGGAAGATGAGCATGAAATCAAGTAAAGTATCAGCAGTAAACAGCAATTTGCGGAAAATTACCCCCGAAGAATTCAAGGAAAGACTGGCCAGCAAGCTGGACCGGCACTTTGAAGAAAGCGTAGAGGAAGCTTCTAAGGAAGACATCTTTGCTGCTTTGGCTTCAATGGTCCGCGACGGCTACTCCAGCAAGTGGCGCAGAACCCGGATCGCGGAAAGTGCCAATGGCCACAAGCAGGCCTACTACTTCTCTATTGAATTCCTGCCAGGGACCTTGCTGAGAAGCAACCTGCTTAACCTGGGCTGGCTGGACACAGCCAAGGAAGCCCTGGCTGACTTAGGCATCGACCTGGATGAAATCGCTGCTGTTGAACCAGACATGGCGCTGGGGAACGGGGGCCTGGGCCGGCTGGCTGCCGCCTTTATGGACTCTTTAGCTTCAACTGGCTACGCCGGCAACGGTAACGGCCTGCGCTACAAGTACGGTCTCTTTAAGCAAAAGTTCGTCAACGGTTACCAAAAGGAATTGCCAAACGACTGGCTGAAGCAGGGGGACTACTGGGAAGTCCGCCGGGAAAGCAAGTCTGTCTTGGTTAAGTTTGGCGGCCGGGTCAACATGGTTGAAGACAATGGCTGGCTGACTCCGCAATACGAAGGCGCTACTGTTGTCCGGGCCGTGCCTTATGACGTGGCCATGGTCGGCTACCACAACGGGGTGGCCAACACCCTCCGTTTGTGGGACGCGGAAATTGCCCCGGAAGACGAATTGAAGTACCCGTCAATTGCTGACCGGCGGAAGGTGGAAGATCTGACTTCCATCCTTTACCCGGACGACTCCAGCTATGACGGCCGCCTTCTGCGTTTGAAGCAGGAATACTTCTTTGTTTCCGCTGGTCTGCAGTCCATCTTGAACAACTTTGTCAAGGACTACGGTGAAGACGGCTTGACTGACCTGCCGAAGTACGTTGCTGTTCACATCAACGACACCCACCCGGCCATGTGCGTGGCTGAAATGATGCGCCTTCTGGTCGACAGATACCGGATGGACTGGGACAAGGCTTGGGAAATCACTGTTCAAGTCATGAGCTACACCAACCACACCATCATGGCTGAAGCCATGGAAAAGTGGGACGTGGGCATGTTCAGCCAGCTTTTGCCGCGGCTCTTTGACATCGTTAAGGAAATCGACCGCCGCTACGTGGCTGGTCTGGAAGGCAAGGTCTCCGGCGACGTGATCGAAAGAACGAGAATCGTCAAGAACGGACAAGTCCACATGGCCCACCTGGCCATCATCGGTTCTCACTCAGTCAACGGGGTTGCCGCCTTGCACACCCAGCTTTTGGAAACCGAAGTTCTGCGCGACTTCTACCAACTCTACCCAGACCGCTTCAACAACAAGACCAACGGGATCACCCTGCGTCGCTGGATCCAAATCGCCAACCCGGACCTGGCCAAGCTTTTGGACAAGACCATCGGGACTGACTGGCGCTTTGACAGCAAGGAAATGCTGAAGTTTGAAAAGTTCTACCACGACACGGCTACCTTGACCAGCCTGCAAAAGATCAAGCTGGCCAACAAGGAAAAGCTGGCCAAGGTCATTAAGGACAAGACCGGCATCGTGGTTGACCCGGAAGCCATCTTCGACGTCCAGGTTAAGCGTCTGCACGCCTACAAGCGGCAAACCTTGAAGCTGCTCCACGTTCTGAAGCTCTACCAAGACCTCAAGGCCGGCATCGACCACCCGAAGCGGGTAGTTATCTTCGGGGCTATCGCTGCTCCAAGCTATGTCTTTGCCAAGCAGGTCATCAAGGTGATCAACTCCGTGGCTGACCTGGTTAACAATGACCCGGACATCAAGGGCAAGCTGAAGGTTGTCTTCCTGGAAAACTACAATGTTTCCCTGGCTGAACAAATCATTCCAGCCGCTGACCTCAGTGAACAAATCTCTACGACCACCAAGGAAGCCAGCGGGACCAGCAACATGAAGCTGATGGCCAACGGGGCTTTGACAGTCGCCACCATGGACGGGGCCAACATCGAAATCAAGGACGCGGTCGGCAGCGACAACATCTTTGCCTTCGGTTTGGACAAGGATGAAGTTTACAACTACTATGCAAACCACTCCTACCACCCACGTGACCTCTACGAAAGTGACCCAGTCATGAAGAAGACGGTTGACGCCTTGATCGACGGGACGATTCCTGGCTGCGTCAGCGAAGGCCGGGCCTTGTACGACGACTTCCTGAAGGACAATGAAGAATTCCTGGTTTTGGCCGACTTTGAAGCCTACTTGAAGGCCCAGAAGCTGGTTGAAAAGGTTTGGGTAAACAAGCGGCAATGGGCCCAGATGAGCCTGGTCAACATCGCTCACTCTGAACGCTTTGACGCCGACAAGACCATTGAACGCTACGCCAGTGAAATCTGGCACCTGGACAAGGTGGAATTTGACGCTGAAAAAGCGTAAGAGTGACTGATGAGAGCTATATTTAATTCTTGGGACACTAAATACAAGCAGCCCTTTGGCGCCACGCAGGCCAATACCAGCGTCAAGTGGGCAGTTGAAGTCGATGAAGAGATCCAAGAGATTACCCTTTGGCTGACTAAAAACAATGAGTCGCCGGTGGCTTACCCCATGACTTTCAACGATGAAAGCAAGATGTATGAGACCAGCGTCAAGATTGGCAGCTCCGGGCTCTACTACTACTACTTCAACATCAAGCAAAACGATCAGTTTTACTTCCTGGAAAGAAGCCAGGATGGTTTTGGCGACGGGGAGATCACCCAGGACGGCCGGGATATCCGGACCTTCCAGCTGACTTGCTATGACCGGGCGGTCCCGCAGGCTCCCTGGTACACCCAGGGGGTGGTCTACCAGATCTTCCCGGACCGCTTTAACAACGGCAACCCGCATGGGGAGATCCAGGGCCGCAAGAAGGACAGTTTCATCTACGCGACCAAGGAAGACAGTCCTTACTATATTAAGGATGAGCATGGCGATATTGCCCGCTGGGACTTTTTTGGCGGCAACCTCGAAGGTATCCGGCAAAAGATTCCCTATTTAAAGGATTTGGGAGTGACGGCGATCTACTTGAACCCGATCTTCCAGGCTTCCAGCAACCACCGCTATGACACCCAGGACTTCATGAAGATTGACCCTATGCTGGGGACTGAGGAAGACTTCAAGAACCTGATCAAGGACCTGCACAAAAACAGGATTGCCTTGATCTTAGACGGGGTCTTCAACCATGTCGGGGCCGACAGCAAGTACTTCTTGAGCGCGGTCACAGACAAGACAGGCCCTTACTATCCTTGGTTCAATTTCATCAACTACCCGACCAAGTACCAGTCCTGGTGGGGGGTAACCACGCTTCCTGAAGTCAACAAGAATAATGCTGACTACCAGAACTTCATCTGCGGGCCCGACGGCGTTTTAGCCAAGTGGACCCGGATGCATGTCGACGGTTGGCGCTTGGACGTGGCAGACGAACTCCCAATGCCGCTCTTGCGGGAGATCCGCGAGCGCCTGCAAAACGAAGACTGTCATGTTTTGATCGGGGAAGTCTGGGAAGACGCCTCCCACAAGTTTGTCAACAGTGAATTCCGGACTTACGTGGCCGGGGACAACTTAACCGGGACTATGAACTATCCGGTCCGCAACTTTATCGTTTCGCTCTTGCAGGCCAATAACGAAACGGAAGAAGTGGCCGCCTTGAATGACCTGGAGAAGCTGGTTGAGAACTACCCTAAGGCCTTTCTGGAAAACTGCCTGAACAATATCGGCACCCACGACACGGCTAGAATCAAGACCGTCTTGGGGGGAGACGAGAAACTGGTGGCCCTGGCCTTTGGCCTCTTGTTCTCTGTTCCCGGCGTTCCCTGCATCTATTACGGGGATGAAGCCGGCATGGAAGGGGACAAGGACCCGGACAACCGCCGCTACTTCCCATGGGGCAAGGAAAGCGACTTTTTGGAAAAAGAAGTCAAGGAACTGGCTCACTGGCGGCGGGAAAACCGGGCTTTGGTCGACGGGAAAGTCGGCTACGTCAAGATTGCTTACGGCATCAACGCCCTGGTCCGCTTCAACCAAAGGGAACTGGTCATTTACTGCTACAACAAGACCGACCAGGATATGATCCTGGACGCGGGAGAATTTCAAACATATTGCCTGCCTGAGATGATTGCAGAACTGGTAAGTGATATACTGGATCAAGAAAGCATAGCTCAGAAGGCTTATCTGCTCAAGACAGTTAAGCTGGACAGGAATGAAAAAGAATAAAAAGGAATATATAAATGGACGCAAAAGAAATTTTTGAACAATGGAAACAAGCTGCTCTGCCGGAAGATTTGGCTGAACAAATGGCTGAACTGAGTGGCGATGAGAAGTGGATCGAAGACGCCTTCGGCCAGGACATTAACTTTGGGACGGCCGGCATGCGGGGGCTCCTGGAACCAGGGACCAACCGGATCAATGTCTTCACGGTTGGCCGGGTAACTGAAGGTTTGGCCCGCTTGATCGATGAAAACGGCGAAGAAGCCAAGAAACGGGGCGTGGTTATTTCCTTTGACTCACGCTACAACTCACGCGAACTGGCTACCCACGCTGCCCGCGTTTTGGGGGCTCACGGCATTCACGTCTACCTCTTTGACGACCTGCGTCCAACGCCGGAACTGTCCTTCGCTGTCCGCTACCTGAACACCTTTGCCGGGATCAACATCACTGCTTCCCACAACGCCAAGCAGTACAACGGCTACAAGGCTTACGGCGAAGACGGTGCCCAAATGGGTCCGGAAAACGCCGACCGCCTCTTTGCCTACGCCCAAAAGGTTGAAGACATCTTCAGCGTCAAGGCAGCTCCAGTCAAGAAGCTGCGCGCTGAAGGCACCTTGCAGCTGATCGGCGAAGATGTCGATGAAGCATACCTGGCCAAGTTGGAAACGGTGAACGTCAACAAGGACATGATCAAGGAAAACGCCGACAAGCTGAAGATTGTTTACACTCCTTTGCACGGGACTGGCAAGATGCTTTACGACCGCGCCTTCAGACGGGGCGGCTTCAGCAACGTTGTTCCAGTGCCAAGCCAGGCGATCGTGGACCCGGAATTCCCAACTTGCAAGAAGCCTAACCCGGAATTCCGTGACGTCTTCAACCCAGGCGTGGAACTGGCCAACGAAATCGGCGCTGACATGATCGTGGCTACTGACCCGGACGCTGACCGGATGGGGGCCTGCGTAAGAACTGACAAGGGTGACTTCCAAGTTTTGACTGGGAACCAAATCGCTACTTTGATGTCTTACTACCTCCTGCAAAACTTGAAGGACTCAGGCAAGCTGACTCCGGACTACGAAATCGTTACTTCAATCGTCTCCAGTGCCTTGCCATTCAAGATTGCCAAGGACTTCGGCATCAAGACCAAGTCAGTTCTGACTGGCTTCAAGTACATCGGTGAAGAAGTCGACCGGATGAACAAGGAAGGGGACGGCAAGTTCCTGATGGGCTTTGAAGAAAGCTACGGCTACCTCTTCCAAGCCTTCGCCCGCGACAAGGACGCCATGCAAGGGGCCTTGATGTTCGCCGAAGTTGCCAGCTACTACGCTTCCAAGGGCATGACTGTCTTTGACGGCCTGCAGGAAATCTGGAAGAAGTACGGCGTTGCCTACGAAATCACCCGGGCTATCGAAATGCCAGGGATCGGCGGGCAAAAGAAGATGGCTGAATTGATGAGCAAGCTGCGTAGCGAACACCTCAGCGAAATCAACGGGGCCAAGGTCTTGAAGATCGAAGACTACCAAGAACAAGTTACTGTCGAAAACGGCGAAGAAACTCCATTGACTGGCTTCCCGAAGTCAAACGTCTTGAAGTACTTCCTGGATGACGAAACTTGGGTAGCCCTGCGGCCATCTGGTACTGAACCAGTAATCAAGGCTTATGTCGGCGTCAACAAGGCTGACATCGCAACTGCTGAAAAGGCAGCTGAAAGTTACCAAGACGCTATAAGCGAATTGCTGAAGTAAAGCAGAGAAGTTAAAGTTCATAACAAAACATACTAATTTAAGTGTTGGATGATTACCCGATGGAGTAGTTGTTCAGCACTTTTTTTCGGCTCTTTGTCAAATCTTACTGATGCTTGTCAAGGAGTTTTATATGATTTTGATAAAGGCACTAAACAGAACTTGTCTGTTTGGTGCCTTTTTTGAAGC
>SFHY01000179.1 GCA_004556255.1 Lactobacillus delbrueckii | reverse complement strand
TTTACAGACAATCCAAATGCAAAACAAACTTTTTTCCTCCTCCCAGTCTTCTTCCACTTAAGAAGGCTGCGATTTGTGATGGCCTTCAGCACAGTTTAAAACAGTGAGGCCGAAACAACAACTCCAACATAACATCTTATGGCAAAGGGCACTCACGCAAGGCGGGTGCCCTTTGTTTTTTCGGAAAGGAATTCTTTACTTATGACATGCTACAACTTCGCGGCTGGTCCAGCCATGCTGCCGGTCGAAGTCATTGCCCAAATCAAACAAGACTTGCCAGATTATGCCCACAGCGGCATGAGCGTCATGGAAATCTCCCACCGGTCAGCCCTTTACAAGGAGCTCTACGCGGAAAGCAAGGCCAACCTCTTGGAACTTATGAAGCTGGACCCGGCAGAATACGACGTCCTCTTCTTGACCGGCGGGGCAACCCAGCAATTCAGCACAATTCCTTTGAATCTGGCCCGCAAGTACCACCGGATCGCGGTCGTAGACAGTGGTCACTGGGCCCAAAGAGCAGCAGAAGACGCAGCCAAAGTGCCTGGCCTAACCGTTGACATCGTCGCTAGCGCCAAGGACAACAATTACACTGCTGTTCCGGAAATCCCGACTGAATTTGATCAAGATTACGACTACCTCCACATCACGACCAACAACACTATTATGGGGACGGCCTACAGAGACGACCAAATTCCGAAAACCGACATCCCTCTGGTAGCTGACATGTCATCCAATTTCCTGGGCCAAGAATACGACTACAGCAAGTTTGCCGTTATCTACGCCGGGGCACAGAAGAACCTGGCCCCTGCCGGCTTGACCGTTTTGGTCATCAGAAAGGACCTGTTGGTCAAGCATGATGACCTGCCTGGCCTCTTTGACTTTGCTACTGAAGCCAAAAAGGAATCAGCTCTGAACACCCCGCCAGTCTTCCAGGTTTACGTGGCTGGCCTGGCCCTTAAGTGGCTCAAGGAAAAAGGTGGCGTGGCCGGCATTGAGGCCATCAACCAGGAAAAGGCCAAGCTTCTTTATGACTGCCTGGCTGCATCCAAGAATTTTGAGAGCAAGGTTGACCCAGACAGCCGGTCAATTATGAACGTGCCTTTTGTCAGCGGCGACTCGGACCTGGACGCGGAGTTTGTCAAAGAGGCAACCGCTCACCAGCTGCTTAACTTGAAAGGCCACCGCCTGGTTGGCGGGATGCGGGCAAGCATCTACAACGCCATGCCACTGGAAGGGGTTCAGGCCCTCTGTGACTTTATTAAGGATTTTGACGCCAAGCACTAATTTTTGAAAGGATTCCCCATGTACCAAATTAAAACTTACAATGCCATTGCTAAAGAAGGCTTAGCCGAATTCGGCGACAACTACCGGATCAACCAAACTGACAATCCAGATGCCTACCTAATCAGATCAGTTGACCTCCATGACCATGAATTTCCCAAGAATTTGAAGGCTATCGCCCGCTGCGGGGCCGGTTACAACAACGTGCCTTTGGACAAGGCCCTGGAAAATGGGACTGTGGTCTTCAACACTCCAGGCGGCAACGCCAACGCCGTTAAGGAATTGGTACTGGCTTCTATGATCATCGCCAGCCGGAACATCGTGGCTGCCGCCAACTGGTCAGCTAACGCCAAGCCGGGCGCGGATATCACCCTGCGGACGGAAAAGGAAAAGACCAGCTTCAACGGAACTGAACTGCTGGGCAAGACGGTGGCCGTGATTGGTTTGGGCCACATCGGCTCACTGGTAGCCAATGCCTGCCTTGATTTGGGGATGAAGGTTGTCGGCTATGACCCATACTTGACGGTTGAAGCCGCATGGCGCTTGTCAGACCATATCAAGCGGGCCACCAGCATCGCTGACGCCGTTAAGGACGCGGACTTTGTGACCGTCCACGTGCCAAAGAACGAGGAGACGACCGGTTTGATTGCTGACGCCAAGATCGCGCAGATGAAGCCAAACACTATCTTGCTCAATTTTGCCCGCCTGGGGATCGTTGACAACAAGGCCGTCGTTGAAGCCTTGGCCGAACACCGTTTGGGCAAGTACTACACCGACTTCAGTGATGCCACGATTTTGCACAACGATGACATCGTCATCATGCCCCACATCGGCGGATCAACGATTGAAGCGGAAATCAACTGTGCCCGGATGGCGGCAAAGCAAACCATTGAATTTTTGGAAACCGGGAACATTATTAATTCAGTCAACCTGCCGAACGTGTCAGCACCGTTTGAAAGCAACCACCGGATCACTTTGATTCACAAGAACATTCCGAACATGATCGGGCAGATCTCAACCTACCTGGCTGGCCGGGGCATCAACATTGAAAACCTGGTCAACAAGGCCAAGGACAAGTATGCCTACACCATGATCGACATCGATGAAATCGACCAGGCTACCCAAGACGAGGTAGTGGCCAACCTGGAACAGATTCCGGCTGTTAACCGCGTCAGAATCTTGACTCACAAGAAATAGCTGAATTATTAAACTTT
>SFHY01000178.1 GCA_004556255.1 Lactobacillus delbrueckii | reverse complement strand
TGCTGCTTTGAAGACTTTGAGCGTTGATAACACCGCTTTGTCAGTTAATAAGACTGATTCAGGTGTGATCGAAACGACTGTGAACAACAAGTCCGACAGTGCCTTTGTTCTGCCAAGTACTGATGGGATGGGCCGCTACATCTTCTTAGGCCTGGGCGCCCTCGTTGTTGTTCTGGCCATCGCTGCTCCAAGCCTGAAGAAGAAGCGTGAAAACTAGTAAAAAGTCACTGATCATCCGGCTCTTGGTGATACTTGCCGGCTTCATCATCCTTTTGTACCCTGTTATTAGTGACTATGTAAATACGCAAAATAGCGGCAACGCGGTCAACAGCTATGCCGGCTCCGTTAAAAAAGCGACTAAAAAGCAGCGCCAGCAGCTTTTTAAAAAGGCCAGAGCCTACAACCAGGCCTTGGCTAAAGATCCGGAAACCTTTTACCACCCAAACCTGGTCCCGGGCTATGCGAGTCAGCTTAAAGTAGCGGACACGGATGTGATGGCCATCGTTGACATTCCTAAAATCAAAGTCCATCTGCCGGTCTACCATGGGACAGCCAACAGCGTTCTGGGTGACGGGATCGGTCACTTGAAGGGGACCAGCCTGCCAATCGGAGGCAAGTCGACTCACTCAGTACTGGTAGGCCACCGGGGTCTGCCGAGCGCGACCTTGTTTACCGACCTGGATGCCATGAAGAAGGGGGACTACTTTACGGTCACCACTTTAGGCAAAAAGATCACCTACAAGGTTGACGCTATCCATGTCGTCAAGCCCAATAACGTTAAGTATTTGCAGATCGAAAAAGGCAAAGACTACTGCACCCTGCTTACTTGCACGCCTTACGGGATCAACACCGAACGGCTTTTAGTCAGAGGGGTCAGAGTAAAGAACCTGCCGGAAAAGAAGGCGGGCAAGTCTGGCTTCTTCATTTCCCCGAAGAAGCTGATCTACTACGGCACCATGGCCTTGCTGGGCCTGCTGGTCGTAATTTGGCTGATCGCCTTGCTCCGGCGGAGCAGAAAAGAGAAGCCAGCTGAATAAGGAGGGGAGCACATGAGACATTTCCATCTGCCAAAATTTGTTAGCCTCATCGTTAGCCTGCTGGGCCTGCTTTCCTTTGCCATCAGCCCGGTCCAGGCAGCCGGCCAGGCCTCGATCACTGTCCAGATGAAGGACACGAGCGGCAACGCGGTTGCCGGCGGCCAGCTGTCGGTCTACAAGGTGGCTGAAGTTAAAGACGGCAAGTACCAGTACACGGCGGCTTTTGCCAAAATGGACGAGGATATCTCGGCAAAGACGCAAAGCACTGTCATGACTGAGTCCTTCGCCCAGAGCCTGGCATCTTACGTGGCCGCTAATGAAGTTAGCGGGCAGACCAGCCAGATTTCAAGCAGCGGGGAGGCTGTGCTTGCTGCTGACGAACAGGCGGTTTATCTGGTAACGCAGACAACCGCGGCTAACGGCTATGAAAAGATCAAGCCCTTTACTCTGGTCTTGCCGTATGTGCAGGACGGGCAGAGCATGAGCCAGATCGTTGCCAAGCCGAAGCTGGAGAAGACGACACCGTCTAAGCCGGCAACGCCGTCGACTCCGTCCGTGCCAAATTCATCATCTTCCTCATCTGTCAGCTCGGGGAAGAAGGTGGGCACCAAGCCGCAGACGCCTAATACGCCGACTGTGACGTCTGCAACGTCGTCTGCGGCTACTAGCAGCCAGCAAAACGTGCCGACCCTGCCGCAGTCGCCAAGATTGCCGCAGACGGGGCAGTTGAACTGGCCGATCCCGCTTCTGGCTCTCTTAGGCATGATCCTTTTTATGTGGGGCTGGGCGCAAGAGAGAAAGCGGCAGTAAAATAGCAAGAATAAGGCTTTTAACAGTCCTGTTGCTGAGCAGCAGGGCTGTTTTTGTTTATACTTCTTTATTAAAAATATAACTTTTAATTTTTGTGTAGACATATAGAAATCGATCATATAATGTTTATAGGTGGAAAAAAAGTGAGGTGAAAACTCTTTCAACTTGAAAATAAGCCGGATAATTTTATCTACTTGCGGGATAAAAGTTTGATTCTAACTTTTTTCATTTTCTTCAATTTTTAGCTTAACATCCTTCAATAATTGAGTATAATTAAGAGCAAGTAATAAAAAATTTGTTTTTATATCGATACAGGGAAAGGAACCGTATTATGAAGAACAACCGTTTAATGAAGAACCTTGGTAAAGCTACTGTTGCTGCTGCTCTGCTGGCTACTGGTGTAAGCCCAGTTCTGGCTGCAACTGAAAACAAGACTGAAGTTAAGAGCAACAAGACTGCTGCTGAATCTTCATCAAAGAAGACCAGCTCAGTAAGCTCAGCAACTTCATCAAAGAAGACTAGCTCATCAGAATCATCAAAGGCTTCAAGCTCATCAGAAGCTTCAAAGAGCAGCTCTTCAGCAGCTTCATCATCAAGCAAGAAGGCTGCTAAGAAGAGCACTAAGAAGGCTGCCAAGAAGTCAGCTAAGAAGAACACCAAGAAGGC
>SFHY01000025.1 GCA_004556255.1 Lactobacillus delbrueckii | reverse complement strand
GCCAAGAAGTCAACTGCTGAAACTGTCATCAAGAAGCTGAAGAGCGGCACCAGCTTTGCTACTCTGGCTAAGAAGTACTCAACTGACACTACTACCAATAAGAAGGCCGGCAAGCTGTCAGCCTTTGACTCAACTGACACCAGCTTGAGCAGCACTTTCAAGTCAGCTGTTTGGAAGCTTAAGGAAGGCGAATACACTACCACGCCAGTTAAGACTTCAGCCGGCTACGAAGTCATCAAGGTTTTGAAGACCACTGAAAAGGGCTCATACACTAAGAACAAGAGCTTCATCGACAAGCAGCTCTACGCTAAGTGGGCAGCTGACTCCAACACTATGACCAAGGTTATCAGCAAGGTTCTGAAGAAGGCCAATGTCAACATCAAGGACAAGGACCTGAAGGACAAGAACCTGCTGGCTAACTACTTGAACTCATCATCTTCATCATCAGCATCATCATCCATCGCAAACTAATGCGGGCTGACGATTAGACGATAAAAAGACGCGATTCAAACGATCGCGTCTTTTTTCTTTGTTTTGTTACTTTTTCAGCTCATAAGCGGCCAAGATTTCCTTAGCCTGCCGGCGGTCAGCTTCTCTGGCAAAGGTTAATTGCAGGACCCCGTCGATTTCTTCTCTGATTTCCAGGATCTGCAGGCTGACGATGCTTATGCCGGCTTCAGCCAGCAGGCGGGTCACGTCAGCTAAAGCGCCGACTTGGTCGGGAATATTGACGAAGAGATCGTAGTGGCCTGGCGCTGCCCCGACCTGGTCTGGGCCCAGCTTGTCCCGGCTGATTTTGGCCTTTTGGAAAAAGTCATAAAGGGCTTCCTCATCCCCTGCGGCAATTTCCATGGACACTTCTTTAAGCTCTGCTTGAAATTCAGCCAGCTGCTTTAAGATGTCCTCTGAATTGTTCAAAAGAATCTGGCTCCACATGGTTGGATCTGATGAAGCGATTCTGGTGATGGACTTAAAGCCCCCGGCGGCCAGCCTGGTTCCTAGCGGCTGGCAAGCAAAAGTCTCTTCAGTCTGGTTGACCAGGCCGGCAGCTATAATGTGCGGCAGGTGGCTGATCTGGGCCACGATCTTATCATGTTCTTCTGCCGTCAGCTGCAGCCATTTCACTCTAGTGGCTTTAAGCAGGTCTTCTAATTCCGGCAGCCTCTTTTCTGCTGCTTGACTAGCTGGAATCAAGAAGTAAAAAGCATTCTCAAAGAGCAAAGCCCGGCCTGCCCAAGCGCCGGTCTTGTGCGAACCGGCCATGGGGTGGCCGGCAATAAAGTCGACCCCTTTTTGGCTTAAAGCTTGTGCTTGGTCAACAATTGCCTGCTTGACTGAGCCGACGTCAGTTACCAGGACTCCCTTTTTCAGTTCCATCTGGCTCAATTGCCTGATATCGGCCTTTATGGCGTCAACCGGGCCGGCCAAGATGATGTAGTCCGCCCCTTCTGCCCCTTGTAAACCTGGCAGTATCTGGTCGGCCAGCTGCTGGCTTAAGGCGTATTCCTGGGTTTTAGGGTCGGGGTCAGAGGCCAGGATTCTGATATCTGGATGCCCCTCTCTGATTGCCCGGGCCAGGGAACTGCCGATCAGGCCCAGACCCTTGATAAAAACTGTCGTCATTGCTTCTTCTTTCTGTTTTAGCTTTTGCTTGCTATCTAAAAATTAGTTAACTGCAGGATTACCTAACCAGCTTTTCTAGGTCACTGAAAAAGCCTGGGTAAGACACGGAGATGCTGCCTTCATTAGCCAGACGAAGCGGTTTGTCGCTCTTTAATGCCGCAATAGCTGCCATCATCCCCAGCCGGTGGTCGCCGTGGCTGTCCAAGATATCATCTTTGACCTGCCAGTTTTTCCGGCCCTTGATGATCATCCCGTCTGGCAGTTCCGTAATTTCCACGCCCAGTTTGCCCAGTTCCTGGCTGACCGTCTTAATCCGGTCAGTCTCCTTGACTCTAAGCTCCTCTGCTCCCCGAATCTCGCTGCTTCCGTCGGCGCAAGCCGCCAGGAGCGCCACCAGGGGCAGTTCGTCGATGACAGCCGGAATATCTGCTGCCGTCAGCTTGACTGGAGCCAGCTGGCTGGTCTCAATCGTCAGATTGCCTAATTCTTCACCCTTGCTTGGCACTTGTTCGATGGCGATTTTTGCCCCCATCTGCTCTAAGACCTTGACGATCCCAGTTCTGGTCGGGTTGAGGTTGACCCGGGACAAAGTAACTTTTGAATTTGGCACGATGGCCCCGGCCGTCAGCCAAAAGGCGGCTGAAGACATGTCGCCGGGCACTTCCACTTCCTGGCCCAGCAATTCTTGGCCGGGCTGGACATGAATGGTCAAATTGTCCGCCTCGGTTGTGATATCTGCCCCAAACTGCCGTAACATGATCTCAGTATGGTTTCTGGTTGGCAATTTTTCGATAATGGTTGACGGACTATCTGCTGCCAGGGCCGCGAAGATGGCCGCGCTTTTGACCTGGGCGCTGGCGACTTCCAGCTGGATTTCTGCCCCGTGCAGCTTTTGTCCCTTGACCGTGGCTGGCAGGGTTCCGGCCGGGTTCAAGGCAATCTCAGCCCCGAATTTTGCCAAGGGCTGGCTGACCCGCTTCATCGGCCGCTTGCTTAAAGAGGCATCCCCGATCAATTGACTGGCAAAGGAGCTGCCGGCCAAAATCCCCAGCAAAAGACGGGTCGTCGTGCCCGAATTGCCCATGTCTAAAGCTTTATCCGCTGCCTTGAGCCCGCTTAATCCTTGCCCGTAAACGAGCAAGCTTTCTCCTTCCCGGTCAATTCTGACCCCTAAATCCTGGATGGCCTTGACCGTGGTCAAGCAGTCCTGGCCGGGCAAAAAGTGCCTGATCCTTGTCTCGCCTTTGGCTAATGCCCCCAGCATCACGGCCCGGTGGGAAATGCTTTTGTCGCCGGGAACGGTTAAGCGGCCCGAGAGGCCATTTGGGGCCATCGCTAATTCTTTCATGCTCTGTTCTTTCTCTATTTTCTTGTCTGTCTTCGTATTTTGCCTAATTTTTCTACTTGATCTGGTAGACGCACCAAACCATGGGAATTTCGATCCGGGCGAGGACTTTTTCAAAAGGGCGCAGGGTCACGTTCTGCTCATTGGTTAAAACGTACTGCCCCCGCCGGCGGTATTCCTGATAGGCCAGGTACTTGCTAGGACAGGTCACAATTTCCGCCTCCGGCACGTACTGGAGCAGCAGCTTGGCCACGGCAGCATGGGTAAAGGCCAGGTGGTTGTGGACATAGCTGTTTTCCAGAAGCAGCATGGGGTTCAAGTTCATGACAAAAGCCTCTTTTAAACCCAGCTGTTTTTGGTAAAGGTAGTGCATGTCCCCCCAGGTCAGGCCCATTTTCTGAGACTGAAAAGCTGCCGGGATTACGAGATAGTCACCGGCTAAGTCACCCAGGTTTTCCAAGATGTCCTCAAAGCTGGCATGGCCGATGATTTCGAGATCTGCTTTATCTTTATTATTTTCCCGGTAAAAAACTGCCGTCTTCCAGCTGTCGGTTGCCTCCGGCCCTAACGTGTGCAGCCTCACTAGTATTCCCGGCACTCCTGCCGGTAGCGGGCCAGTTCTTCTTGCAGTCTCTGCAGGCTGCTGGATTCAAACTGCTCACAGATGGCCTTGGCCAGTTCCAGGGCAATCACGCTTTGAATAACCAGGGAGGCCGCCACGATTGAGGTCGTGTCTGACCGCTCGACGCTGGCCAGGTGCTTTTCCTTGCTGTTGATGTCCACCGTCTGCAGGGGCTGGTAGAGGGTCGGAATCGGCTTCATGGCTACGTTCATGACTACTGGCATCCCGTTGGTCATTCCTCCTTCAAAGCCGCCCAGGTGGTCGCTAAGGCGGCTGAAGCCTGCCCCCTTTTCCCAGTCGATCTGGTCCATGACCTGGCTGCCGAACTTGGTTCCCAGTTCAAAACCATCCCCGAAGCTGACCCCCTTCATGGCATTGACCCCGACCGCGGCAGCGGCGAGCTTGGCGTCCAGTTTCGTGTCCCAGCTGACGTAACTGCCCAGCCCTGCCGGCAGGCCAGTTGCCACCAAGCGGATAATTCCGCCTAAGGTGTCACCCTTTTCCTTGGTCTCTGAAATCAGCTGATGCAGGTCTTCCACCTTGTCCTGGTCGATAACGTGCATGTCATTTTGAAAAATCTTCTGCCGGATCTCACTGACGTCTAAGGGCTTTTCAGAATCAGCTTCTACTGGCCCGACTTGCGCCACATAAGCCACCAGGTCGATATCCAGCTGCCGCAAAAACTGCTGTGCAATATTGCCTAAAGCCACCCGCAGGGTGGTTTCCCGGGCTGAGGACCGCTCCAAAACATTGCGCAAATCCCGGTGCCGGTACTTCATCCCGCCGACCAAATCCGCGTGGCCTGGCCGCGGGTGCACGAGTTTCCGTTGGGAGTTTTCCGCCGTTTCCTCAGCAGTTGGCGACATGATCTCACCCCAGTTGCCGTGGTCCCGGTTCTTGACCACCAAGGCTACCGGCCCGCCTAAGGTTACCTGGTGGCGAACCCCGCCGACGAATTCAACCTGGTCTTTTTCGATCTTTTGCCGGTCACCCCGGCCAAAGCCTCCCTGCCGCTGGCTTAAAGCAGCGTTGACTTCAGCAATATCAATCTTCAAGCCCGCTGGCAGGCCTTCAATAATCGCCGTCAATTGTGGTCCATGGGATTCCCCCGCGGTTAAGTAGTACATGTGAGCTCCTTTGTTATGCTTTATCTTTTATGTTTTCTTTTTTTACTTTGTTTCTTTTTGGCTATTTGCTTTTTCTTTTAAACAATCATGGCAAAAATTAGCGGACAGCCGTCATGAGATCGTCTTCTTCATTCCAGGCCTGGCAGAAGTCCAGGATCTGCTGGCAGATTTCTTCCGGAGTCAAGTGGTCAGTCTGGATCTTCAAGTTGGCTACCTGCTCGTATCTTTCCTGCCGGCTGGCCTTGAGCTTGGCCATGCCCTCTACGTCCAGGCTGTTGGCAAGCGGGCGGTTCTTGTCATTGCCGATCCGGTCAACGATGGTCTGGATCTCCGCGTCCAAAAGGATTACCGGGGCGCCGGAGTTGATCAGGCAGGCCGCATTATCGTCCCGCATCGGGGTCCCGCCCCCGGTCGTGATCACCGCGTCTTTGCCAATATTGGCCAGCAAGGCCCGGTGCTCGCAGAGGCGGAAGTGGTCTTCGCCGAACTTGGCAAAAATTTCCGGGATGGTCAGCTTTTCTCTTTCCACAATAGCCTGGTCTAAGTCGATCTGCAGCTTGTTCAGCTTTTTTGCCAGCAAATCGCCAACCGTCGTTTTCCCGCATGCCATGAAGCCAACTAATACAATTCTCATCTTGTCCACTCTTTCTAATCTGAAAAATAAAAACCACCTGTTTTGGAAGACGTCTCCAATCCAGATGGTTGCAATTTCTATAAAGAGTGGGCCCCTGCCCTCAGCCATGCTAGATTGAATGTGTATCTAGCAGGCTCAACAAACATTGGCTAGCTGAGATACGAACGTCTCGCGTCCGTATCCGCGGACACTTTAGTCGAAATAAGCATAGCCATAAAAGAAACTAGTCATGTTTGTCTTGAGCAAGTTCATTGTTAGATCCTCTCTTTTTAAATGATTGTTTGATTAAAATTATTAAAACATCTCTCATTGAGTCTGTCAAGACTTTAAGCTAAAAAATCAAACAAGGAAAGAGTAATAAGAGAGAAATGATAAACAAGAAAATATAGAACAAGAAGATTTTTTCCTATCTTTCCTGTCTTGGCCGGTAATAGCGGCGGCCATCCTGGGACAGCAGGGGCGGGGTGAATTCCCCGGGCTTGGTCGTGGACAGTTCAGTCGTAATGGCGTTGACCGCCGCGTCCAGGTCGTCGATCCGGTGCAAAAGCTCTGCTTCAAGCAGGGCCGGCAATTTCGGTGACCCGTACTCATAGCGGCCATGGTGGGACAAGACCATGTGCCGCAGCAAAAGCAGGTCTTCACTGGCCAGGTCGATTTTCAGTTCCTGGGCGGCCAGCATCAGCTGCTCATCAATCAAAACCAGGTGGCCAACCAAGTTGCCTTCTGCCGTGTACTGGGTCGCGACCGGTCCGGACAATTCCAGCACCTTGCCCATGTCGTGGAGGATGCAGCCGGCATAAAGAAGCGACCGGTTGACGGATGGGTAGTTGTCAGCTAAGCCACTGGCATCCTTTAACATGGTCAAAGTGTGAAAGGCCAGGCCGCCTTTATAGGCGTGGTGGTTGGACTTGCCAGCCGGGTAAGCGAAGAAGCGGCTGGACCACTTTTTCAAAAGGAAGTCCACCAGGTCATGCCAGTTCTTATTATCAATCTGGGCCACAAAAGCCTTGATCTCCTTCTCCATTTCCGCTGGCTTTTCCGGAGCAGAAGCCACCAATTGGCTCAAGTCCACCTGGTCGTCCGGGCTGACCGGATGAATGCTGAAGAGCTTGATCTGGTCATGGTTGTGGTAGTCCTCAATCATCCCCGAGGCCTCAACCACCGTGCCGGCGTTGAAGCGGCTGGCGTCCTCAGCCTTGGCCTGCCAGTAATTGGCCCGGATGCTGCCGGAAGAGTCAGCCAGCTGCATGAGCAGGTAGTGCTTGCCCCTCTTATCTTGGCGCAGCTGGGAATTCTTAACCATCAAGACCAGGTCAAATTCTTCCCCTTCATTGTAATCCAGCAAACGTTTAAGCATCCTGCTCCTTCTTTCTGTATCTGATTGGCGCGGCGCTGACGGCTTCAGCCAAGTCTTCTCTGGCCGTAAAGACCAGGATCTGCTTGTCTTCGCTCATCTTCTTGAGCATGGCCACAATGTAGCCGGTCCGCGGGCCGTCGAAGTTGACGAATGAATCGTCGATCAAGACCGGCAGGTCGATCTTGTCCTTGATCTGCATGACAAAAGCCAGTTTCAAGGCAAAATAGAGCTGCTCTTGGGTCCCCCGGGACAGGTAGTCCAGGGGGATCTTCTTTTTGTCTTTTCTGACCACCTTAAGCGGGGTCTTCTTGGATAATTTGGCCGGCAAAAGGATTTCCCGGTAGCGGCCGCCCGTCAAGATTTCCAGGTAGTCCTGGGCTAGTTTCAGCATCTTCGGGAAGCGGTCGTTTGAGGCCAGATCTAGGGTCCGGCCAATGACTTCCCCGGCCAAAAGGCTGGCCAGGTAGTCCTGGCTGTCTCTTCTGAAGCTGTCGGCGATTTCGGCCAGCATCTGCTTGTCTTCGGCCACCTGGCTGGATGAAGCGTAACGCTTTTCTTCCGCCAAAAGGTTGGCCATTTCCTGCTGGCGGGCTGAGACGGCTCTTTGCTTGTCAGCCAGCTCTTTTTCCAGCTCTTGCTTTTGTCCCAGCAATTTGCTTGCATCCAGGCCATTTTCTTCAAAAGCCGCTAACTGGTCACCTAAGTTGTTCTTCAAAGCAGTGATCTGGGCAGATAAAGCCTTTTGTTCCTGCAGTTTTTGCGCTAATGCCTGGTAGGCTGCCAGATTTTCTACCCCGGCAGTCTGGTAGATGGCCAAAAGCTGTTCAGTTAAAGCGCTGATTTGCTTTTGGTAGTTCAAGTTGGCCGCCTTGACCTCCTGGCTGGCCCGAAGAGCCGCACTCTCAGCTTCCACCTGCTCTTCCAAGCGGCCCAGCTGCTGGCTGACAGCTGTAAGGTCACTGCCATCCAAGCCCAATTGCCGGGCCAGGTCAGCGGCCTGTTTTTCTTTCTGGGCAAGTTCGGCTTGGGCTTTTTCCAAGTCCCGCCGGTTGATGGCCAGGTCCCGGTAAGGGGCAAGCAAGGAGTCGACCTTAACGCTGACATCGATACCGTACTTTTCCTTAAAGGCTCCCGCCTTGTCTGGTCCCTTGGCGGGCTTTTTGAAGTAGGCATAAGCTGCTAAAGCCGCGCCGGCAAGGATTAACAATATTGCCAAAATCCGGTTTTGCCCGATCAAAGCCAGACCAATTACCGCTACGATCAAGCCCACATATGGCGGCAGGGTCTTTGGCGTTTCTTCTGCCTTTTGGCTTTCTTCCCAGTCAGCCTGCATCTGCTGGAACTGGTCCATGGATAAATCTGCCACTTGCTCTAAATGCGGAGTCAATTCTAAGAGGCTGGCCTGTTTTTCTTCCAGCTGCTTGACCTGCTGCTTGAGCAATTCCAAACTTTGGCTGATTTGCCCCAGTTCCTGCCGCCAGGCCCGGACCTGGTCCTTTCTTTTGGCCAAAAGGGCCGGGTCAACCGCCGCTTTTTCTTCTTTGATCGAAGCCTTGAGGGCCTTGATCTGGGCATTAAGGTCCAGGGCCTTCTGGTAGAGCTCCTGGTCAAAAGCGACCGGGCTGACCTGCTTTTTCAGGTCCAGATAAGTCTGGTAGTTCTTTACCTGCTCCAGCTGCTTTTCCAACTTCTGCAAACGGCTGGAGATTTCCTGGACTTCTTTTTCCAGCTTTTTAGCTGCTTGCTCTTCAGCCAGCCGCTGGCCTTCCAGCTGCTGGTAAGCGTCAAATTCCTGGCCATCAGCGGCCACCTTGTCTCTTTGCTCAGCCAATTTAAGCAAGTCCTGGTTGACTGGGGCCTTCTTCCCGCTTGGCTTGAAGAGGTCCTTGGCTTCCTTGTCAAAGTCAGCCCGAATGGCTAAAAGCTGGCTGCTCTGTGCCGCCCCCAGATAGTAGATGTTCTCCAGGATCTCGCCTTCAGACAGGGAGCTGACCTGGCGGAGGAGGTCTTCGTTAAAGATAAAGCTTTCAGCGTAAAAGCCCCCGTCGATGTTTTGAATCTGGTCGTAAAAGAGGCTGGCCGGGACTTCCTGGCCGTTTAAAAGGACCTTGACTGCCCCGGTCTTGCTCTTGTCCCCCTTGCTCCAAGTCCGCTCTAAGACATATTCCCCTGTATCACTAGTAAAGACCAGCTGCCCGCCCATCGGGTAGCTCTTAGTCAAGGGTTCGTAGTCTTCAAAAAAGACTGAGCTGGTATTTTTTAAATTGAAGCCAAAAAGGATCTGCTTGATGAAGGCCACGGTCGTGCTCTTGCCGGCCTCATTGCCCCCGAAGAAGGCTGCCAAATTGCCCTCTGGCAGGTCAAAAGTCTCCTGGCTGAACTGACCGAAATTGTAGATTTGAATCTGCTTAAGTCTCATTCTTCTCCCCCAGTCATTGCCTGCAGGCGGCTGGCCAGCTTGACGGCGACCAAGTCCCGGACCTGGCCGCGGAATTCCCCGTCCTCTAAAAGCCGGCGGGCATATGGGTCCTTTTTGGCCCAGGAAGCAGCCAGCTGCTGGATCTTCTCGTCAGTCAGAACTTCTGCTTCAGCAGCAGCCAGGGCTTCCCGGTCGCTGTTGTTGAGGTTGACCAGGCCCCGGACGGATAAACGGACGTCAACCAATTGTGATGGCGCTAAAGCTGCTGACAGACCGGCCCAGGCCTCCTGGTCCTGCCAAAGGTCTATTTCTTCACTAGTCAAGTATTCTGAGCCCGAAATCTTCAAGCTGAAATAGGTCTTGCCTTGGATATTTTCTTGCAAAAGTTCCAGGGCTTTGGCATGCAGGCTGCTTTTATCAATTGCCTGGTCCAGCTCTAAAGTCAGCTGCTTCCAGGTAATCGGCGCCGTTGGGACAAAAGTCAAGCTAGTCTGCCCGCTGGTCTCATCGACTTCAGCCAGGTAGCAGCCCTTCTCCCCCAGTTCGCCGACATCCCGGCCTTGAATGTTGCCGGGGTAAACGATTAGTGGCTTCTCGCTCAAGATTTGCCGGGCGTGGATGTGACCGAGAGCAAAGTAGTCATAGCCCAGTTCCTTCATCTGGCTTAAGTCAAAGGGAGCGTAGACATTGCCGCTGGCCGCTCTTTGGGCCGCGTGCATTAGGCCGATGGTATAGCCCTCTTTTTCCGGGAACTGCTCCAGGAGGTCAGCTTCAATATGGTTGTGGCTGTAGGAAAAGCCGGTCACGTTATAGGCAAAGCCAGTCTTGGTCTTGAAAAATTCCCGCTCTACTTTTTCCTGGTCGCCCAAAAGGCAGAAGTAAGGGCTGTTCTCAATCAGCAAATCCTGCCGGCTCATGTAGTCGTGGTTACCAAAGATCATGACCACTTGGATCTGGGCATCAGTCAGCCGCTTTACCTGCCGGGCTAAAAAAAGCTGGCTGGCCGGAGAGGGCTTGTTTGAGTCAAAAGTGTCGCCGGCAATTAAAACCAGGTCGACCTGTTCTTTTAAGGCCAGGTCCACGATCCTGGTCAAAGACTGGGCAGCTGACTGGCGGATTTCGGCATATTCCCTGTTTGGCAAAAAAGATAGTCCACGAAATGGGCTATCTAAGTGCGCGTCAGCTAAATGAATGAATTTCATGATTAGGCTTTTCTCAAATCCTCGTATGCTTCAGACAAAGGCTGGCCGATATTCTTTTGTACATCATTGAGCAGGGTGTAAACTGCTTGTTCTGCCAGGAGCATGTTTTGCAGGGTGGTGTTTTGGCCGACCCGTTCGTTCAAGCTCTTGAAGTGGTCTTGCTGCTCCTCAGTCAGTTCCTTGCCGGTTTGCTGGGCTTCCATGATTTCCATTTGAGCCGCGTCCAGTTCCTTGAACAAGGCCAGGCTGTCAGCATCTGCCTTAACAGCGTCCATGGCTTGCTTCAAAGCCAAAAATTGCTGGGTTTCCCGCAAGTCGTTAGCTAATTGGTTGGCAGTATCGTAAATGTTGACAATTTTTCTTTTCTCCTTTTTTATTCCATAAAAAATTCTGTTTGCTTATTTTCCAGTAATCTTATTGTACCATGACTTAATCGTTGATTCGGCATTCTTTACCCCGTCGCTGATCGATTCTTTCAGCTTCTGGCCCCACTCTGACGAGCTGGATGAAGAGCTGCTTGTCCCATTGCTTTGGGCCATGGAATCAGCGGATTGGACGGTAAAGCTGGTCTGCTTGCTGTAAGGGAGAATCCGGCTCATTTCGTCCTTATACAGAGTGGTAATCCCGGTTTCTGAAATCCCCTGCATGTAGTGGCTCTTGTCGGTCTTGTCAAAGCCGACCCAGGTAGCCACAACCACGTCCGGGGTGTAGCCGACGATCCACTGGTCCTTAGTCCCGTAAGCAAAAGACACTTCAGTTGACCCCGTCTTGCCGGCAACTGAATAGCCAGACGGCTTAGCATTAACGGCCGTCCCGGAAGTGAAGACGCTGAGCAGCATCTGGGTCATTTCCTTAGCCGTGTCAGCTGAAATGATCTGGCTGGTCCCGGTATTGTTGTTTTCCGCGATCACGTTGCCGCTGGCATCGGTGATCTTGGTGATCATGTAAGAGCTGTCCGGCAGCTTCCCGCTGTTGGCAAAAGCCGAGTAGGCCAGGGCCATCTGCAGGGGACTGACCCCGGTGGACACCCCGCCCAGGGCCAGGGCCAGGTTCTGGTCACTCTTTGAGACGGTAATGCCGAACTTCTTTAAGTAGCTGACCCCGGTGGACACCCCGATCTTGTTTAAAAGCCAGACGGCCGGGACGTTCTTGGACTGGGCCAGGGCCTGGTACATCGGAATCGTATTTGAGTACTGGTTGTCGACGTTGACCGGCTCATAGCCGTTCTTGCCGAACTTCTGCCGCTTGTTGGAGAGGTCAGAGTCATAATGATAGCCGTTCTCCAGAGCCGGTGCGTAGACAGCCAGGGGCTTGATGGCACTGCCGGGCTGTCGCTGCATCTGCGTGGCCCGGTTGTAGCCTCTGAAGACATGCTTGCCGCGTCCCCCGATCAGGGCCTTGACTGCCCCGGTCTTAGGATCCATGGCCACGCTGGCCCCTTGGGCCCGGGAAGTGCCGGCCGGGTTGACTGGAAAGTTGTACTTGTTCTTGAAGCTGGCCTGAATGGACTGCTGGTAGTTCTGGTCCAGGGTCGTGTAGATCTTTAGCCCCTTGCTCATGATCTCGTTTTCGCTTAAGCCGTACTTGCTGATGGCTTCAGAGATGACGGCATCAAAGTAGTAAGGATACTTGTAGCCGCTAGTGGCCTTGTAGGTGTCGACCAGGTTCATCCCCTCTTTTTCGGCCTTGTTGGCAGTCTTCTGGCTGATGGACTTGTTGTCGACCATCAGCTGCAGGATCAAGTTTCTTCTGGAAACTGAGTGGGAAAGGGAATCGATCGGGTTGTAGTAGGATGGATTCCGCAAGATGCCGGCCAAGGTTGCTCCTTCAGCCACCGTCAATTGGCTGGCGTTCTTGCCGAAGTACTTGTGGCTGGCGTCCTGGACCCCGTAGACCCCGTTGCCAAAGTAGGCGTTGTTGAGGTACATGGCCATGATCTGCTTTTTAGAATAGACCTTGGTCACCTGGATGGCATAGAATATTTCCTCCACCTTCCGCGACAGGGTCTGCTGCTGGGTCAAAATGGAGTTCTTAACCAGCTGCTGGGTGATGGTCGACCCGCCCCCGGCGATATTGCCGCCGTGGATGACATAGCTGACCATCGCCCGGAGGATGCCTTTAGGGCTGACCCCCATGTTGGTCCAGAAGGTCCGGTCTTCAGTAGCGACAACAGCTTTTTGGACATTTTGGGAAATCTTGCTCAAGCTGACATAGGTCCCCTTGCCGGAAGACACGGACCCGGCCTTTTTGCCGTTCTGGTCATAGATGACAGTGGTCTTGGCCAGGGAAGCTTCTAGGTTGGACAGGTTGGCTGTTTTGACTTTAAAGGTATAATAAGAAGATACAGCTAAAAAAAGGCTCAAGACGATCAAAATCAACCATCTTAGCAGTTGGAAGCGGTAGTTGATCCTTTTCAGCCAGCTCCACAAGCCCTTTTTGGGCTGGGAGTCGTTCATTTGTTTACGCGCTTTGCGCCTGTTTTCCATTGATCTCTACTCCTTCGTTAGAACATAGTCTAAACAGTTTGATTTT
>SFHY01000177.1 GCA_004556255.1 Lactobacillus delbrueckii | reverse complement strand
AAACGACAACATCGACTTTGGTGAAGTTGACCCTGAAGCAACTGAAAAGTTCCTGGCTGTCTTCCAAAGCGTTGGCGGTCACCTGGCTCAGCACTACGAATTGCTGACCTTGAACAAGGTTGACTCCAGCGACCTCAACCTGGCAGTCAAGTCCAGCCCGGCCAAGGTTTACTTCTACACTGAAAAGTCAGTAACTGACGGCAAGAAGCGCCTGTACTTCTCACCAGACCCGACTTCAACCGCCTACAAGCTTTTAGGCGTGGCGGTCAGCGATGCCGGCAATGGTGAAAAGAGCATCGACCTTAGCCTGGAAACCTTCAAGGGCGTTAAGGGTTCAATCTACACCACCCTGTCAGAAGCCGGCGTGAAGGACCTGCAGGAAAACTTTGCTTAATTAAAGTAGAATAGAATTACGCGGCAGTCTCCCAACTTTGGGAGGCTGTTTTTTATTCCCCCTATTGCACATTACCACTAATTCATGATAGTATATTAATTATAAAAGCGTTTTCTTTATTTTGGCTGTGTGAAATAAAAAACGTTACTTCTCTATATAATAAAAGAATGATGAGGATACTAGCATGACTAACGAAACCGAACTTTTGCAAGCCGTTCAGCAATTGGCAGACAAGGACGTAGCGCCTTTTGACCTGCAGATCGACCGCCAGGCCAAGCTGCCAAACGGCCTTTTCCAGAAGATCGTTGACCTGGGCCTTTTGCGGGCAAAAATTCCTAAGGAATATGGCGGACTGGACGTTTCCGCTGTAACCGCCGGCAAGATCGTCAACATCCTGGCCAAGGCCAACGCCAGTGTCGGCGTAATGCTGGAAGGCCACTATAAGAGCTGTGACCAGCTGGCCAAGTACGGCACTGACGCCGCTAAGGAGCGCTACTTTGCCTGGGGCGCCCAAGCCATCCTCGGCTTCTCCAACACTGAACCGGAAGGCGGCTCAGACCCAAGCAAGCACCAGTCCTACGCTGTTGAAAAGGACGGCCGCTGGATCATCAACGGCGACAAGGTTATGATTACCAACGGGACCCTGGCTCAAGTTTACTCAGTTAACGTGAAGACTGGTCCTGACGAATACTCTGTCTTTATCGTGGACAAGGGGATGCCAGGCTTCTCCTTCGGCTATGTTGAAAAGTTCATCGGCCTGCGGGGGATTCCTTGCGGTGAAGTTGTCATGAACCAGATCGAAGTTGGTCCGGAAAACATGCTGGGCAAGCGGGGGCAAGGCTTGGAAATTGCCAACAACGCCCACGATGATGCCCGCTACTTGATGGGGGCCGTTTTGACCGGGATCCAGGAACACGCCCTTGATATTGCCAAAAACTACGCGGCTAAGCGCAAGTCAGGCAATACCCTGCTCAAGGACATGCAAGTTACCCAATACAAGATCAGCAAGATTGCAACCAACAAGGAACTGACCCGTTTGGTTTACGAGGAAGCTGCCCGCCGCAAGGATGCCGGCCTGCCATACATGGAACAATCAGCTATGGCTAAGTGCTTCGGCAGCCAGGCGGCAGTTGAATCCTGCGACTTGACCCTGCAGATCATGGGCGGCTACGGCTACAGCGCTGAATTTGCTCCAGAACACCTGATAAGAGACGCCAGAGCCATGGAAATCGCTGAAGGCACGATTGAAAAGATGTACACGGAAATCAGCAATGCTGAAATGGCTGATGTACCAAGCCAGGAAGTGGCAAGAAAGCAGGCTGACTTAACTGACCTTGACCAGATCCTGCCGCTTTTGGAAGCAGCCAAGACTCCAGCCGGCGCGGTTGACGCGGTAAGCAGCCCATCACAAGCTGCCGGCCTGCCAAAGGCCAAGATCGTTCTGGCTCTGGGCCGTGGTGCCAACCAGCCGGAAACTATCGCTCTGGCTAAGCAAGTAGCTGAAAAGCTGGGTGCTGAAATCGGGGTTACCAGACCAATGGTCGGCTCAGACTTCAACCGTGGCCAGCAGCTTGGCGTCAACGGCCATAAGATCAAGCCGCAAGTTTTGATCAACCTGGGGATTGCCGGCGCGCCGCAATACACCTTTACTGTTGACCATGCTGAAAACATTATCTCCGTCAACACTAACCCGAACGCTATCGTCTTCGAAGGTTCAGACTACCGCTACGTCGGCAGCACTTACGACTTCTTGAAGGAACTGCTCAACCGTTTGGACTAAAAATTAATAACCGCCAGCCGTTGGTATTTAACCGCGGCTGGCGGTTTTTTCTTTACTCTGGGCAAGTAGTGTAAAAAGTTTTGGAGCTTTTTCGTCATTTCCCTCAAATAAATTGAATTTGTCAGAAAATTTTTGCCGAAAAAAACGTACTAGTAAATGGAGGAGTTAAAAATAGCTTACTAGTGAAAGGATGCTTTATAATATGGTCAAGGAAAATAATTTGAACCAGTACGAACCAATTGGCATTACTGACGATTTTATGTTTTTCGCGGTGATGAGCGATGAACAGATCTGCACCCGGCTCTTGCAAGAATTGTTGCCAGAACTCAAGATCAAAAAGGTGACGACAAAAGCCCAATCACAAATCAAGGGTGGCCTGGATATCCAACCGGATA
>SFHY01000176.1 GCA_004556255.1 Lactobacillus delbrueckii | reverse complement strand
CAGCTTCCAATTGATGACGAACATAACAATGATCGTGCCGGCAAAAAGGAGGGACTGGGAGATGATTTCAAAAAAGGCGTTGTTTAAAGCATTGAAGATGTTGTCCAGGTCACTGTTGAACAAGGACAGGATCTGCCCGTCCTGGTGGGTATCAAAGTAACGGATGGTCATCCGCTGCAGCTTGCCGAAAAGGCCCTTGCGCATGTCGTTGTTGGCGTTAGCGTTAAAGCGGGTCATCATCATCCAGGCGATGTAGGTGGCCACGGAGTTAAAGGCATAAAAGCCGGCCATCCAGGCTAAGGCCTGGTAGAAGACGCCAAGACTGCCTTGCCCCTTAACAAAAGCCGACAAGTCCGTAACCGCCTGTCCTAAAAGGGAGGGAGCGATGACCTGGGCGATGGTCGCGATCAGATAGAAGGCAACTGAAATTAAGATCGGCTTTTTGTGGTTTTTCAGATATTTCGTCAAATAAGTAAGAGACTTTTGCTTGTCTGACATTAAAGTTCCTCCTTTCTTTCCTTGGCTTTCTGGGTTTTGTAGATTTCCTGGTAAACCGGGGAAGTCTTGAGCAGTTGCTCGTGGGTGCCTTCAGCAACCAGGCGGCCGTTATCGAGGACCAGGATCTTGTCCGCGTGCATGACAGAAACGATCTTTTCCGCGATCATGATCGTGGTCGTGTCTGGCAGCTGCTTTTCCAGGGCTTCCTGGACCAGCTTTTCGCTTTCCGCGTCCAGGGCGGAAGTTGAGTCGTCCAGAATCAAAATCGGGCTGCCGGCGATGATCCCCCGAGCAATAGACAGACGCTGCTTTTGCCCGCCGGAGAAGTTGGTACTTCTTTCTTCAACTTCATGGTCAAAAGTTTCATCGTAGCGCTGGATAAATTCGCTGGCCTGGGCCATTTGCGCTGCCCGCTCCAGTTCATATGGAGTGGCGTCCTTTTTCCCTTGGCGGAGGTTGTCGGCAATGGTTCCTGAGAAGAGGACAGCCTTTTGCAGAACATAGGAAACGGTCTTTCTGAGGGCATTCTCATTAACCTGGCGGAGGTCGCTGCCACCAATCTTGATCTTCCCAGTTGTTGGGTCATAGAGGCGGGCGATCAGCTGGGCCAGGGTCGACTTGCCCGACCCGGTTGCCCCGACGATACCGACCATTTGACCCGGCGCAACAGCAAAGGAGATGTGCTTTAAGACGGGCTGCTGGCCATCTGGGTAGGTGAATGAGACGTCATCAAATTCAATTGAACCGCCCAAGGCGTCTTCCGGAGCTTTTTCATTGAAGACAACGTCTGGCTGGGTGTCCATGATTTCCTGGATCCGCCGTAAGGAGACGTTGCCCCGGGAAATCTGCATGACGGCCATGCCGACCAGCAGGATGGCAAAGAGCATGGTCAAGACATAGTTGACGTATGGAGTGATGATGGAAACGTCTTGGGGATGCTGGAGAATGCTGGTTCCGATCAAGTAGACCACTAAGCTGATGATCAGGTAGGAGATCAGCTGGGCACCAGGCAGGATGGTGGAGAACCAGTAGCCAACTTTAATGTTAACTTCGTTTAATTCGTCAGAATCCTTGTTCAATTTGGCAATTTCCTGGGGACTTTGGTTAAAGGATTTTACTACCCGGACCCCTTGCAAAAATTCCCCGGTCCGGCCGGAGATTTTGTCCATGTACATTTGGAACTTGTCGAACATGGCGGTCATTTGCTTAACTGCCACAACGCCCAGACCCATGATCAAGGCCAGGAGGACGACAACCGCCCACCAGTAGCGGGGGATGGTGACGATAGCCATGATGATTGACCCGATGAGGATCAAAGGCATCCGGATCAGCTGCATGAAGATGGTCATGATCATGTTCATGATTTGCTGCATGTCGTTGATCAAGCGGACGCTAAGCGATTCAGAAGAGAATTGCTGCACATTGGCCAGAGAGAAAGTCTGGATCTTGGCATAGGTGTCTTCTCTGAGGTCGCTGACCACGCCCTGGGTAATCCGGGCGGCGTAGTAAACATTGAGGACCCCGGTAATGATTCCCAAAAGGCCCAGGCCGATCAAAACCGCGGTATCCCGGATGACGGCCTGCTGCTGGTCAGCCAGCAGTTCATTTTGCACCTGCTGGAGCAGGCGGGGCTGGTAGAGGGTGGCAAAAGCTGAAAAGACGATGGTGATCAAAGTCAGGAAAACGTCTTTTTTATATCGCTTGAAGTAGGGCAAGAGAATTTTCATTTTTTCTGTTTTTCCTCCTTTAAGTTAGCTATTTCCTCACTGAGGAGATCAGACCATTCATCCAGAATCTGGCAGGCCAAAGCGGCCCGGTCAAAGCCCAGCTTATCGATCACCTTTTCCTCGATAGCCAGGATTTCGCCTTCTTTTTCCCGGGCATAGGCAAGCCCGGACTCAGTCAAGGCGCAGTACTTGACCCGCTTGTCCTGGTCAGCAGAGCTGATTTCCAGGTAGCCGAGCTCAGCTAGATTGTGAATCCCCTTGCTGATGGATTGCTTGGGGATGCCGCTTCTATAGACGAGCTCTTTTTGTGACAGGCGGGGGTGGGTGAAGAGCTCATATAGAATGATGCTCTCGTACTGGGTGATTCCCATGAGCTTGTCATATTGCTCAT
>SFHY01000024.1 GCA_004556255.1 Lactobacillus delbrueckii | reverse complement strand
AAGCTCTGACGATCGTCAAAGCTTCTTCTGGATTACTTAGATGCGATTACCTTAACGGCGCTGGCCTTCAGGTAGGCGCTGTTGCCAACGTAGTAGTACTTCTTGTTCTTGATGGTGATAGTCTTGGAAACCTTGTACTTAGTGCCCTTGTAAGCTACAGTACTCTTCCAGCCTTGGTAAACGTATGGGCTCTTCTTGGTGAACTTTGAACCGTCCTTGTGGTAGAAAGGAGTGGTCTTCTTAGTTACCTTAACCTTGGTTGCTTGCTTAACCGTGGTGGTCTTGGCAAAAGCCGCATTTTGAGTAAGCAGGGCGGCTGGAGTAGCCAGGGTCAAAGCCAATGATGCTGATGCAAAAGCAATTTTCTTAGTAAACTTCATCGATATGCAAACCTTTCTTGCTTCTTTTTGTACATTGCCTAGATTATACACCCTCTGTTTAAAAATTGCTTATTAAAGTTCTCCAAAGAAAGGATTTTTTCTTAAAAGCTACTGTAAGCGGATGCATTTTGCTTATTAAAAAAAGGAGCCGGAGCTCCTTTTCGAGATTATTTCCATTCTTCGTCTTCAGACAAAGGCAGCTTGTGCCAGTAGTCTTCCTTGTTGACCTGCCGGCCCCGGGCGATGGCCATTTCATACTTGCCAACGTCCTTGGTAATGGTTGAGTCAGCCGCGATAAAGGCATGGTCGGCCACATTAATCGGAGAAACCAGGGTTGACCCGGCCCCGATGAAGGACTTGTCGCCAACCGTCGTGTGGAACTTCTTGACCCCGTCAAAGTTGGAGAAGATGACCCCGCAGCCGACATTGATGTCCTTGCCCAAAGTAGCATCCCCAACGTAAGTCAGGTGCCCGACCTTGGTGTTTTCGCCAATTTCCGCCTTCTTGACTTCCACGAAGTTGCCCAGGTGGGCTCCCCGCTTAATCAAAGCCTTTGGCCGCAAGTGGGAGTTTGGCCCGATGTCCGTGTTGTCTTCCATGATTGATTCTTCAATCGTGGAAGAAGTTACCGTCACGCCGTTGCCGATCTGGCTGTCAACGATTCTTGACCCGGAAGTGATCAAGCAGTCTGACCCGATCACGGTGTGGCCCTTGATCGTCACGCCGCCTTCAATCACCGTGTCATTGCCAATTTCCACGTCAGCGTCAATGTAAGCCGTGGCTGGGTCGATAAAGGTAACCCCATCCCGCATGTGCCCTTCATTGATTCTTCTTTGCATGATCCGGGTGGCTTCAGCCAGGGCGATCCGGTCGTTTACCCCCAGGCTTTCGCTGAAGTCCGGCATCTTGTAGGCTCCGACCTTCTTGCCGGCCTTGCGCAAAATTTCCAAAACGTCAGTCAAGTAGTATTCGCCTTGGGAGTTGTCGTTGCCGACTTGCTTTAAAGCAGCCCATAATTCTTGGTTGTCAAAGCAGAAGACCCCGGTGTTGATTTCCTTGACCTTCAGCTCTTCCGGCTTGCCGTCCTTTTGTTCCACGATCCGCAAAACATTGCCCTGGTCGTCTCTGATGATCCGCCCGTAGCCAAAAGGATCCGGGGCTTCAGCCGTCAAAACCGTGGCCGCGTTGCCTTCTTCTTCATGGTAGGCAAAGAGCTTTTCGAAAGTTTCACTGGTAAAAAGCGGGGTGTCCCCGGTTACGACCAGCGTTGCCCCTTCCAAAGCAGCTAGCTGGCCCTCCGCCTGCATAACCGCGTGGCCGGTGCCCAGCTGCTTTTCCTGCATGGCAAATTCAGACTTGCCCGCCAAGACTTTCTCCACGTCTTCTGCCCCGTGGCCGACAATGGTCACGATCTTGCTTGGCTTGACCGCTCTGGCGGCATCAACGACATGTTCAACCATGGCCTTGCCGCAAACTTGGTGTAAAACCTTGTAAAGCTTGGATTTCATTCTGGTGCCCTTGCCGGCAGCCAAAACTACGACATATTTTTCCATCTGTTTGTAACCTTCTAAATCAAAATAAGCTAGCCTTCATGGCTAGCTTATATTGTAACATTTAGAAACGGTCGAAGTTAGTTCTAGTCAAAAAGTTGCCCGGCTGAGCCAGGATGATTTCCTTTTCGCTGTCGATCTGGTCAATGTTGACCAGGGAAACGTAGTCCTTGATCTTGCGTTCCTCTTCGTATTCAGTTTCGCAAAGAACGCAGACGCCAGCCACCTGGCAGTCAAACTCCTTGACCAGTTGCCGCATCCCGTCCAGAGTGCCGCCGCCCTTCATGAAGTCGTCCACAATCAGAACGTTCGTATCCTTGTCCAGGGCCCGGGTCGGCAACTCCATCTTGGCTACCCGGGAAGTTGAAGAGGACATGTAGTTAACGGACACAGTAGCCCCTTCCGTCACCTTGGATCGCTTGCGGGCGGTTACCGCTGGGACGTTCAAGTAGCTGGCCACGGCATTGGCCAAAGAAATCCCCTTGGTTTCCACCGTCATGACGGCTTCGATATTGGCGTAAGCATAGCGGGTGGCGATCAGCTTGCCGATCATCTCCAGGTCATATGGCCCGCCCAAAATGTCTGACAGGTAGACAAAGCCACCCGGCAGAATCCGACTGGAGTCCTGGATGCGGCCTGCCAGGTCCTTGAGGTACTTCTCAGCCGGCTTCTGGCCTAAGAACGGGATATAGCGGACCCCGCCAGCTGCCCCGGCAACGGTCTCCAGGATCCCATCCTCGTTGCTGGCCAGGGTGTGCTTCAAAATGGCCAAGTCTTCAGAGATTGATGACTTCGCTGCCCCGTAGCGCTTGGCAAAAAAAGGCAAAGCAATCAAAGTATGCGGGCGCTCCATCAAAAACTTGGTCATATCTACTAATCTTTCAGAACGTTTCATTCTCTTTCCTTCCTAATGTCTGTTTTTGTACTTATACTAATATACTCTAAAGGGCAAAAAAAATCACTAACATTTTTAAGAAATGTTAGTGCAAAAATTCGTATTTTTACTCTGCATCGCTTTCATCATCAAATTCCAGCAGGATGTTCTTGGTCAAAACATCAGTGTAGCTGTATGATGCGTGTTCAAAATTATTACTGTCCTGGTCCAAGGCCACTACAAACACGGCAGGAAACGTGTTCTTCAAAATGCCGCGGCGTCTGGTTACCTTCTTGCGGCCCGCTTGGGCAACGATTGTCAGCTCTTCGCCTAGGTGGGAATCTAACTTCTGCTTAATGTCTTGAATATTGATTGGCAATTATGACACTCCTTTATCAGAACATTGTAACATAATTTCCTGTTCAAATCAAGATTGAATTATTTATTCATTTCCGCTACAGCCTTGCTGATTCTGATGAAATCGCTGATGGCCAGTTGTTCCGGCCGCTGGCGCGGGTCCAGGTCCAGGTCGGCCAGCAGCTTTTCCCGGTCTTCCTTATCTGAAACTAAAGCCTTCAAGTTGTTGGCCAGGGTCTTGCGCCGCTGGGCAAAGCAGAGCTTAACCACCCGGTTGAACTGCTTGCGGTCGCCAACGTCGGCTGGATTTTCCAGCGGGGTTAAAACCACCACGGCTGAGTCAACCTTTGGCTGGGGCATGAAGGAAGCATGCCCTACTTCCAGGGCCAGGTCCACGCTCATTTGAGTCTGAACGGCAATAGACAAAGGGCCATAGGCCTTAGAGCCCGGCTGGGCAGCCAGGCGCTCAGCTACTTCCTTTTGCATCATCAAGGTCAGGCTGGTAAAGTCCAGGCTGGACTCCAGCAGGTTGAAAATAATCGGCGTAGTGATGTAGTAAGGCAGATTGGCCACGACCTTGACGGGCTTGCTTAAGTCAAAAAAGCCCGCCAGATCAGTTGCAAAGTCCGCCTTCAAAACGTCCTTCATGATCAGCTTGAAGCGCTGGTCCAGGTCTTGGCCGTCCACCTTTTCCGGCAATTCGTTGGCCAGGATTTCCGGCAGGCTCTGGTCGACTTCATAAGCCGCCACCTTGCCTCCGGCTAAAAGCAGCTGTTCAGTCAAAGAGCCGATCCCCGGGCCGACTTCCACTACCTGGTCGCCGGGCTCAATCCCGGCTGCCCGGACGATCCCCTGGACGGCATCCAGGTCAACCAGGAAGTTCTGGCCCAGGTTCTTCTTGGCGTGCACAAAGTAACGGTTGACGATGGCCGCCGTCCTTACCGGACTAGCGATTGGAATTCTATTGGTCATTTTCCGCCTCCTCTACTGCCTGCTTGAGTTCAGCTAAACTGATGCCAAAAGTCTGCAGGCGCTGGTAAAAACGCTTGGAATTGGCATAGCCGATCCCCAGCTTGATCCCGACTGCCTCCCGTAATTGCCGGGACTGGCGGCCCATAGCCAGGCCCAAGTCGACATAGTCCCCGTAGTCAAAGTCAGCCTTTTGGGCTTGAACCTCGCGTAAGTCGCTCAAGGCCCGCTCTAAGGCCTCCTTTGACGCGTGCTCTACCCCCAGGCTCCCCTTTTTTTGCGGTTCGCCTTCCTTGCGGGTAATAAAGGCCTGCTTGGCCGTTGGCACGGCTTCGGACACTATCCGGCGGATCCGCTCGCCGTTGACGTCAGGATCGGTAAAAACGATAATCTCGCGGCTTTGGGCCAGCTTTTTCAGCTTGGCCAGGACCGCATCAGAAACGGCCGAGCCATTCGTCTCGACCGTCTCAATTCCTGGAAAAAACTGCTTTAAGCGAATCGTATCGTCCTTGCCTTCCACGACAACGACGGCGTTAAAATTCTTCTGCATTTAATCCGTAAACCCTCATTGTATTAGCATAAGTTGCTTCCGCGACTTCGGCCAGGTCCAGCCCCTTCAA
Source organism: Lactobacillus delbrueckii (assembly GCA_004556255.1). Lineage (GTDB taxonomy): Bacteria > Bacillota > Bacilli > Lactobacillales > Lactobacillaceae > Lactobacillus > Lactobacillus delbrueckii_B. Next base: position 8,854 of record SFHY01000024.1, on the reverse strand, counting down.
GTCCGCGACCGCCTGGGCGACATAGCGGACATAGCCAGGCTCGTTTTGCCGGCCCCGGTAAGGCACCGGGGTCAAAAACGGCGCGTCAGTTTCAACCAAAAGCCGGTCCAAAGGAACCATCTTGGCTGACTCATGCACTTCAGCAGCCTTCTTGAAGGAAACAACCCCGGAGAAAGAAAAGTTCACGTTCAAGTCCAGGAACTTTTCCGTCCATTCCGGGCCCCCGTTGTAGCTGTGCAAAACCGCCCCGTATTCCAGGTTAGCTTCTTTCAAGATTTTCCAGCAGTCTTCAAAAGCATCCCTGGTGTGGATGTTTACCGGTAATTTCAAATCGCGAGCGACTTCAATCTGCCGGGCAAAAACTTCCCTTTGCACATCCCGGGGAGACTCATCCCAGTAGTAGTCCAGGCCGATTTCCCCGATAGCGACTACCTGGCCGCTCTTAACTTGCTCAACCAGCAGGTCTTCAGCTGCCTGGTCATAGTCTTTAGCCACGTCCGGGCAGTAGCCGATGATGGCCTTGACATTGGCAAAGCGCTTAGCTAATTCCAGGGCGCCCAGGTTCATTTCCGGGTCCTGGCCCACGCAGTTCATCCCAACCACGTCCAAGTCCCTGGCTTTTTGGATATAATCGGCTTCTTTGCCGGCAAAAGGCTTGTCGTTTAAGTGGGTATGGTTGTCGTAGATCTTCATTAGCCCAGTTCAGCCCCTACCGGGTGTTCATCGCCGACCAGGGCCAACTTGACATCGCCGTCAGCTTCGCTGGACAAAAGCATGCCCTGGCTTTCGTGGCCCAGCATCTTGCGCGGCTTCAAGTTGGTTACAGCCAGAACCTTCTTGCCCAAAAGGATGCTTTCATCTGGGTAGAACTTGCGGATCCCGCTCAAGATCTGCCGCTCGCCGGTCTTGCCGAAGTCCAGCTTGAACATCAAGAGCTTGCTTGATCCCTTGACTGGTTCAACGAACAGGATCTTGCCGACCTGGATCTTGACCTTGGCAAAGTCGTCGATCGTGATCTGTTTTTCTTCCTGCTTTTGTTCTCTTCTTGACTGCTTCTTTGGCTTGGCCTTCTTCATTTCTTCCTTGATGTAGGCCACTTCTTCGTCATTCTTCAAGCGTGGGAAGATTGGAGTTGGCTTGGCAACGACGTTTACGTCCCAGGCAAAGCCGCCAAAGTTCAAATCCTTCTGGCTTTCGTCTTCCCAGTCCAGGCCCAGCTGGGCAAACATCTTGGCTGGAGTTTCAGTCATGACTGGAGCGATCATGATGGCTACCAGGCGCAGGCTTTCAGCCAGGTTGCTCATGACTCTCGAAAGTTCTTCAGTCTTGCCTTCCTTGTTCAAAACCCATGGGGTAGTTTCATCGATGTACTTGTTGGCCCGGGAAATCAGCTGCCAAACGTTTTCCAAGGCGTTGGAGAAGTGCATCTTGTCCATGTTGCCGTAGTAGTCGCTGATGGTCTTGGCGGCAACGGCAGCCAGGTCTTGGCCGTACTTGTCCTGTTCCTGGTCAACCGGGGCAACCAGGCCCTTTTGGTACTGGTTGATCATGGAAACAGTCCGGTTCAAAAGGTTGCCCAGGTCGTTGGCCAGGTCAAAGTTGGTCCGTTCAACGAAGTCTTCCGGGGTAAAGGAACCATCAGCCCCAAATGGGATGGCCCGCATCAGATAGTAGCGGACCGGGTCCAGGCCGTAGCGGGAAATCAAGGATTCCGGGTAAACGGCATTGCCCTTGGACTTGGACATCTTGTCCTTGTAGATCAAGACCCAGCCGTGGCCGAAGACCTGCTTAGGCAGCGGCAAGTCCAAAGCCATCAGCATGATTGGCCAGTAAATGGTGTGGAAACGGACGATTTCCTTGCCGACCAGGTGGACGTCAGCTGGCCAGTACTTCTTGAAGAGGGAGTCGTCTTCTGACCCGTAGCCCAAGGCAGTGATATAGTTGGCCAAGGCGTCGATCCAAACGTAAACGACGTGCTTCGGGTCGCTTGGCACCGGGATCCCCCAGTCAACCGTGGTCCGGGTAACTGACAAGTCTTCCAGGCCTGGCTTGATGAAGTTGTTCACCATTTCCTTTTCCCGGGAGTTTGGCTGGATGAATTCCGGGTGGTCCTTGTAGTACTGGAGAAGCCGGTCAGCGTACTTGCTCATCTTGAAGAAGTAGGATGGTTCCTTGACCAATTGAACTTCGTGGCCAGATGGGGCGATCCCGCCGACAACGTTGCCCTGGTCGTCTTTGAAGACTTCCTTCAGCTGGGATTCAGTGAAGTATTCTTCGTCTTCAACTGAGTACCAGCCGGTGTATTCACCCAGGTAGATGTCACCTGAGGCCTTCAGCTTTTCAAAAATCTTCTGGACAGCCTTGACGTGTTCTTCATCAGTGGTCCGGATGAACTTGTCGTAGTTGATGTCCAGCTTCTTCCACAGTTCCTTGATGTCCTTGACCATGCCGTCCAGGTAAGCCTTTGGCTTCATGCCCAGCTTTTCAGCCTTTTGTTCGATCTTCAAGCCGTGTTCGTCGGTCCCGGTCAAGAAGAAGGTGTCATAGCCGCGGGCCTTCTTGTAGCGGGTCATGGTGTCCGCTGCCACCGTCGTGTAGGCGTTGCCGATGGTCAAACGGCCAGACGGATAGTAGATTGGCGTGGTAATGTAAAAAGTTTTCTTGTTATCTGCCATAGTGCTTGATCTCCTCAAAAATTCTATACTCTCTATCATACAACAAAAAGCCTTACCTTATAAAGCCGATCGGCGATTTAACGGGCTTTCAGGCAAAAAAGAACGGCCTTTTTGCCAAAGACCGTTCTTTTTTAGTTAAATCAGGAATTTTTCCTTCTTCATGTAGAAGTGCTTGACGACTGTCGTCAAAAGCAGGTAGCAGACCAGGAGACCAGCCACGATCCACAGGAATTCTTCGTTCAAGTGGCCGAACTTCATGGCTCCGGCCAATTTTGAAAATGGCAGGAAGGTCCCGAAGATAGCAGCCCCGAAAGTAGCCAGCATGACTGGACTGGAAGCCCGCTGCTGGATAAACGGCAGGCGTTCGTCGCGCAGAGCGTGGATGACCATTTCCTGGGTCCAAAGGGATTCCACGAACCAGCCGGTGTGGAAGATGGTCATGAAGGCCAGCTGCCCTGCCGGTCCTAAGGAAGCGTAGCTGCCGCCAGTAAGGGCCGGGCAGATTACAAAGAAGAGGACGGCAAAGGTGATAACGTCAAAAATTGATGACGTTGGCCCAAAGTAAAACATGAACTTCGGCATGTTCTTGGTTGACCATTCCCGCGGCACATGCAGGTAGTCTTCAGACACGCTGTCAAAGGGCAAAGCCAGGCAACTAGTCCCGTAGAGCAGGTCCAAAATCAAGAGCTGCAACGGCAGCATTGGCAAGAATGGCAGGAAGATCGAGGCGACCATGATGGACAAGATGTTCCCGAAGTTAGAAGACAGGGTGATCTTGATGTACTTCATGGTGTTGGTCAAGGTCTTGCGGCCGATCCGGACCGCGTGTTCCAGGACGCTCAAGTCCTTTTGCAAAAGGATGATGTCCGCTGATTCCTTGGCCACGTCGACAGCTGAGTCAACTGAGATAGAGACATCCGCCTGCTTCATGGCCGGTGCATCGTTGATCCCGTCACCCATGTAGCCGACCGTGTGTCCGTTCTTTTGCAAAGTAGCGATGATCTTGGTCTTCCATTCCGGTGACAGCTTGACGAAGATGTCGCATTCTTCAACAATCTTGGCCAGTTCCTCATCGCTCTTGCCGATCAGGTCCTTTTGCCCGTAAACCGTGTCGATGTTGAGGCCGACCTTCAAGGCCACGGCCCGGGTAACGGCTTCATTGTCCCCGGTTAAAATCTTAACGGTAATGCCGTCCCGGTTGAGGCTGGCCAGGGCATTTTTGGCGCTTTCCTTCGGCGGATCCAGGAAGGTCAGGAAGCCGATTACGATCAAGTCGCTTTCATCATCAACCGTGAATTCGCCGACTGGAGACGGGTCAACCTTGTAGGCCAAGACGATAACCCGCATCCCGTCACTGTTCAAGTCGTCGATATCTTTAAAAATCTGCTTTTTTCTTTCTTCAGTCAAAGGCAGAGTCTGGCCGCCGATTTCCACCTGGCTGGAGACGGCCAGCATTTCTTCGGCTGCCCCCTTGGTAACCAGGAGGTGCTCGCCGTGCTTTTGGTCAGAGTTGGCAACCACCACGCTCATCCGCCGGCGCTGGAAGTCAAAAGGAATTTCGTCGATCTTGTGGTAGTCCCGCTGGATTTCGCTGGTGTCCAGGTCGTCGTCAGCCACGTCAATGACTGCCTGGTCGATCAAGTCCTTCATCCCGGTCTGGTAATAAGAGTTCAGGTAGGCCATCTTCAAAACCCGGTCGGTTTCCCGCATTTCCAGGTTGTAGTGCTTTTCCAGGATGACCTGGCCCTGGGTCAAGGTCCCGGTCTTGTCGGTGCAGAGGATGTCGGCTGAACCGAAGTTCTGAATGGAGTTCATCTTCTTGACGATGGTCTGGTGCTTGCCCATTTCCACGCTGCCCCGGACCAGGTTGGTGGTCACGATGACTGGCAGCATTTCCGGCGTCAGGCCCACCGCCGTAGCGATGGCGAAGATCAAGGCGTCAGTCCAGTTGCCCTTGGTCAAGCCGTTGACTACGAGAACCAGAGGCGCGATGATAGCCGTCATGGTCAAGAGCAGCTTGGAGATGTTCTTGATCCCGGTGTCAAAAGTCGTCTCCTTCATTTCGGTGTCGGCGATCTGGGCAGCCATCTTGCCGAACATGGTGTGCCCACCAGTGGCGAAGACCACCCCGCGGCCGGAACCGGAAACGATAGTCGTGCCTTCAAAAAGGATGTTTGGGTAGTCCAGGTAGTTTTCCATCTTGTCCGGGGTTGGGACGAAGTTGGCGTTCTTTTCCGCCGGCGTTGATTCCCCGTTCAAGGAACTGGCTGAGCAGAAAAGGTCGGTGCTGGACAAAAGCTTCATGTCAGCTGGAACCATGTCCCCGGCTGAGACGTTGATGATGTCGCCGACCACCACGTCCTTGGTCGGGATTTCCTGGTCCTTGCCGTCCCGGCGCACGTTAGTCGTGACAGAGACCATCTTCAAAAGGGACTGGACGGCGTTGGAAGTGCGGACGTTCTGGACAAAGGAAGTAATCCCGGAAACCAGAACCATGACTACCATGATGATGACGGTGCTGAGGTCCTTTTCACTTTGCGGGACGAAGATGTAGTTGGTGAACAAGGACATCGTCGCTAAGATCAGCAGGACCAGGGTAAACGGGGTCAGGAAAGCTTCAGCCAGGAAGTGGAGCTTGCTGGATTGGTTGCTGCTCGCGATCTCGTTGGTCCCGGTCTTTTCCCGGATATCGGCTGCTTCTTCAGTGCTGAGGCCGTTGCTGTTGGTATGCAATTGGGCCAAAGTCACGCTCCGCTTTTCCAGGGCAATTCTTGCAACCCGCTTTGCGTCATCGCTGGCAGCTTTGTTCATTGTCTTGTTGAGCATAATAGTTCTCCCCTCTATGACAACTTCGCAAACGAACAAAAAATCCCCCTTACAAACCGTAAGGGGGACCTTGCAAAATAAGGCCACGCTATTGACTAATCGCTCAGCTTTAACACTACGTGACGTAAGCACATGCTAGCTACCTGGAAAGTGCCTTATTTCGACAATTTCTATTTAACCCGTTGGCATCTCTGGATGTTTCTGGGCGATAGCGTGTGTTCACGTAGGAGTCTCACCTAACAGTTCATTTGCTCTCTTTTCAACTTTACATAAAAGACTATACACGCTTAAAGCGAGCTTGTAAACCACTTTTATGTAAAGTCAGCGTTTTAATTTTGTTTTTTCTGTAAAAAATCTTACTTTCTTGCCTGCCGTCTTATCGTAAAGCGGAGGAAGATGATCACGGCCACGATCAAGACCAGCAAGGCCAGCATGATTGGAATTCTGAGGTCGGCCGGCTTGATCACCCGGTTCACTTCCTCGCTGGACAGGTCAAGGGAGTCCTTTTTAAAGCCGAGGCTTTGGTCGATCAAGGTCACGGAAATCTTGAACAGCTCCTGCACCCCTTCATTGAAGGCGATCGGGTCATCAGCCGTGATTTTGGAAGCCGTGTGGCTGAGGATGTTGGCCCGGACCTGGGCGGTAAACTGGCTGTGCAGGTCGCTGCTGCTGTAAAGATAGGCCTTTTTGGTCCCGTCCTTTTGCACGTTGATCACGATATAGAGGGTCCTGCTTGCCTTACTTAGGCCGGCCGGCTGGGTCTTTTTGGCATTTTGCAGGGTCTCGACGATCACGATCGGGTGCTGGTCAGACTTCTGGTACTTGGCATTCTTTTGGTCAACCATTTTCCGGGTATCGGAATTGATGATGCCGGCATTATCCTGGACGAAAAAGCTGCTGGCCCCGGTCACCAGGGGAAAAAAGCAGACTAAGGCCAGGAGCCAGGCCAGCTTAGTCGCTGCCGTCTTCAAGTTTGTGTGCCAGTTCTTCGACGAATTGGCGGTCAAGCTTAATTTGTTCATAAGGTACTCCACTATCACGCAGCAGCTGAATGGCCAAAGGACTGTCGTGATAATCATAGTAATAGTTGATCTTGGTCACCCCGGCCTGCAGCAGGTGCTTGGTGCAGTTGTAGCACGGGAAGTGAGTCACGTAAATTTCCGTGTTGTCGGTTGAGACCCCGTTTTTCGCGCAGGAAATCAGACTGTTCATTTCGGAGTGAATCGTCCGCACGCAGTGGCCGTCGACCAGCTGGTGGCCCACGTCATCGCAGTGGTCCTGGCCGGAAACTGACCCGTTGTAGCCGGTGCTGAGGATCCGCTTGTCCTTGACCAGGACGCTGCCGACCAGGGCCCGGTCACAGGTGGACCGCTGGGCAATCACCAGGGCCTGCATCATAAAGTACTGTTTCCAGGGAATTCGCTTGCGCGTCATATTAGCCTCGGTTCTTGAAGTAGTTGAAGCCGATCGCGTCACGGACTTCCTGCAGGGTCTGGTCAGCCACCTGGTTGGCCTTTTGTGACCCTTGGTAGAGCATGTCGTAAACGGCATCCAGGTTTTCAGCGTACTTTTGCCGGCGTTCTCTGATTGGGGCCAGTTCAGCTTCCAGAACCTTGTTTAAGTAGCGCTTGATCTTGACGTCACCCAGACCACCCTTTTGGTAGTCTTCCTTAAGTTGGGCAACAGTGTCCTTGTCCGGGTCAAAGACGTCCAGGTAAGTGAAGACGGTGTTGCCTTCAACCTGGCCTGGGTCTTCCACGTGGATGTGGTTAGGGTCGGTGTACATGGACATAACCTTCTTCTTAACCGTTTCCGCGTCATCAGACAGGTAGATGGCGTTGCCCAAGGACTTGGACATCTTGGCGTTGCCGTCCAGGCCTGGCAGGCGGCCCTGGCCCTTAGGCGGGAAGTAGCCCTTTGGTTCAACCAGGACATCGACATTGTAGGTCCGGTTAAAGCTGCGAACGATTTCCCGGGTTTGTTCCAGCATTGGTTCCTGGTCATCGCCGACTGGGACTAAGGTTGCCTTGAAGGCAGTGATGTCAGCGGCTTGGGCAACCGGGTAGGTCAAGAAGCCGACTGGCAGGGAGTCACCGAAGCCCTTTTGCTTGATTTCCGTCTTAACAGTAGGGTTTCTTTCCAGCCGGGACAGGGTTACCAGGTCCATGTAGTCAGTGGTCAGTTCAAACAGGGCCGGGATTTGGGACTGGACAAAGATGGTTGACTTTTCCGGGTCCAGGCCAACAGCCAGGTAGTCCAGGGCAACTTCGATCAGGGAGTTGCGGATCTTTTCCGGGTTGCGGGCGTTGTCAGTCAAGGCCTGGGTGTCAGCAATCATAATGTAAGAGTCATACTTGCCGGTGTTTTGGAGCATGACCCGGTTCTTCAAGGAGCCGATGTAGTGGCCGATGTGCAGCTTGCCGGTTGGCCGGTCGCCAGTCAAAATAATTTCTTTCGTCATTTTTCGCTTTCCTTTGCTAAATTGTTTCTATCGGGCGTTATTATTACCATTTTAGCAAAAATAACAAATAGATTAAACCACTCCCGCCGGGCCGGAAGAATCTTTTTGAAAAAAGTTGCCAAAAAGACTTGGCGAAAGTTTTTTTCCATGCTATACTTAAAACATCTTGCGGGTATAGTTTAATGGTAGAACGCTAGCTTCCCAAGCTGGAGATGAGGGTTCGATTCACTCTATCCGCTTTTTTTATACCATAAATTAACAAAGAAATAAGCGAGGCCAAACGGCCCCGCTTATTTTTTGCTCTCTTCAGTTAAACGGCGATGGTCACAACCGTCAAGACCCCGTTCAAGGCTGCCAGGTAAAGGGGCAGCCAGATGGTCTGGGTACTGAGGTAGCTCCAGGCGAAAAGCATGCCAAAGGCAAAGTTGAAGGCAAAGATTGCCGGAGTGAACTGGAAGGTCAAGATGGCGTAAAAGAGGCCCGAGCAGATTATGCCGACGTAGGCCACACCCTTTTTCTCAGTTCTGAACCAGTAGTTGAACAAGAAGCCGGTGCAGAGGTATTCTTCCAGGATCGGCAGGACTACCCCATTGGCCAGCATCATGAACCAGTATAAGGAGCTGGTGGAATGAGAGGCATAGGCCAGCTGCAGACCCGAGGCAGGCATGCCTTTGTAGAGCTGCAGGTAGGAAATCCCGATCCGGCCGGCGGCAACCACGAAGCTTAAGAGCAAGGTGAAGTTGAAGCTACTCAGCCAGGGGACATTGAAGCGTGAATCGAAGAAGCGCTGTTCACGGTTGTAGCGGTAAATGTAAAAAAGCAGGCACATGGCCGCCAGAACCAGGAACAGGATCACGTTCCAGATGCTGATGGATGGGCTCTTGATCGCCAG
>SFHY01000175.1 GCA_004556255.1 Lactobacillus delbrueckii | reverse complement strand
CGATGATCACCACGGTCATCTTCTGCTTCTTCTTCGTCGGCGTCTTCAAGTTCGTTCCAATCTGGATGCCAATGCTGGCTTCCATCATCTGGGCCTTGATCGTCAACTGGAAGATCTTGATCCACATTGACTACTCCCTTTTGCTGACCTTCACCCTTTTCTTCGTCTTCATCAGTGACATCCAGCAGATTCCTTTTGTCGTGGCCCTAATCCACGGCCTGGTCGGCACTGAAATGAGCACTTACTGGACATCTATCCTGTCCAGCCAGGTCATGAGCAACGTGCCATCAACCATCCTGGTCGGTAAGTTCTCCAAGTACGCTGAAGCCCTGACTTTGGGTTCCAACATCGGCGGCTTCGGGTCACCAATCGGGTCCATGGCCAACATGCTGGTTATGCGGACCTTCTACGCCCACGCTTCCAAGGATGCCAAGAAGAAATTCTTCTCGAAGTGGCTGGGCTACCAGATCGCCGGCTTGATCATCCTGTCCCTTATCGGCTGGGTCATCGTCAAGCTGAACCTGTAGCAAGATATTAAATCTCTCGCGCGTCTCCTTATTGGAGGCGTTTTTTGCTTAAAAACTAGTGCTCAGTTGCCTTTTAATATATAATTTATTAAAGCGACCGGAAGCATCTGGTCAAAGTTGATTTCGCCCCTCTGGGGCCTAGAAAGGGAGGCAAAAAATGGCAGTCTGGATTATTGCTATTTTAGTCGTATTAATCGTTATTTTTTACATTTCAGCCTACAACGGCCTGCAAAAGGCCAAGGTTAATACTGAAGAGGCCTGGAGTCAGATCAGCGTTCAGCTCAAGCGGCGGAACGACTTGATCCCGAACCTGGTGGAAACCGTCAAGGGATACGCCAAGCACGAAAAGGAAACCTTGAGCAAGGTGGTTGAACTCAGAAACCAGCTGACCCAGTTGCCAGCTGACGACCACGAAGGGGCCATGCAGCTGTCCAACCAAATCACTGACAGCTTGAAGACCATCTTCGCCCTGTCTGAAAGCTACCCGGACCTGAAGGCCAACACCAACTTCGCCAACCTGCAGGAAGAACTGACCAACACGGAAAACAAGATTGCCTACTCACGGCAGCTCTTCAACTCCAGCGCGGCTGTCTACAACAAGATGCTGGTGGTCTTCCCATCCAACATCGTAGCCAACATCCACCACTTCACCAAGGTTGACTACCTGGACATCCCTGAAGAAGAAACCAAGGTACCAAAGGTATCCTTTTAAAGGTTAAGGGATCGCCATGCTATACCAACAAATTGCCCAAAACAAGCGGAAGACGGCCGGAGTCCTGGTCGTTTTCGTTTTGATCTTTGCCCTGGTGGGCGCTGGGCTGGGTCAGCTGATGTGGGACAAGCCCCTGCCGGGCGTATTGACCGCCGGCGTTATTGCCTTGATTTACTCTTTCCTGGTCTTCCAGGATCCGGTCAATGTCGTCATGAGCATGAACCATGCCCAGCATTTAAATAAAGAGGACAATCCCCAGCTTTTTCATATCGTGGAAGACATGGCCTTAGTGGCCAATATTCCCATGCCCGAGGTCTACTTGATTCCGGACAAGAGCCCCAACGCTTTCGCGACCGGCCTGTCGCCAGACAAGTCAGCCATTGCTATTACCCAGGGCCTGCTGGACATGATGAACAGAGAAGAGCTGGAAGGGGTCCTGGGCCACGAGATTTCCCATATCCGCAACTATGACATCCGCCTGTCCATGGTGGCCCTGGTTTTAGTCAGCGCCATCAGCTTTATCGCCGACTTTGCCCAAAACTGGGTCTGGTTCGGCTTTGGCATTGACAGAGACGATGACGATGACCGGGAAGGCGAGACGATCGGGATGATCATCGGCGTGATCGGGGTTATTTTCGTTCTGATCCTGGGGCCTTTGGCGGCCAGCCTGGCCCAGATGGCCTTGTCCAGAAACCGGGAATACCTGGCTGACGCCAGTTCCGTTGAGCTGACCCGGAACCCGCACGGCTTGATCAGCGCCTTGACCAAGATTGAGAACAGCCAGCCTATGCAGGCGGCCAGCAGCGCCAGCGCGTCCTTGTATATTGAGGACCCGATCAGACGGCACAGCTTAAGCCACTTGTTTGACACCCACCCAGCTACGGCTGACCGGATCAAGCGCTTGGAAAAAATGTAATTATGTAAAAAGCTTCCAGATTTTTTCTGGAAGCTTTTTTGCTCTACCTAAATTTAAGTTATATACGCGTGGTGCTAGTTAAAGAAGTTGAATCCATACCTCTGTAGGATGTAGCCGAAGAAATGAAAATATGAAAAAGGTTACCAAATCTGCAATTTTTGTGATTTTTTGAACTATATCTGGCAAAATGTTTTAAGATTACAAGTTAGGCGTAGAAAAATGAGTAAAATTATATGGTGAAGAACCATGTGCCGAAGTGGGCAGCAAAATCAGCAGCCGCTGTGTTATATAGTTAGAGAATTTTGAGTCAAATTAGTCCATACTGTTGCTTTTGACAGAATAAATCAATTCTTTACTTTTTGTTCGTATGCAGTTCGGTGAGGCGCGATATAATAATTCTCAGAGGTACGAGAATGTAGAAGAACTTAAAATCATAGAAATAATCCAAAGACAGTCAGTGATCTATATTACTTTTCGAACAAGTAACACTAAGGCCAGTGGATGAATTATTAGGAAAGGAGGTAAAACGAAAATGGTCCAAGCGAAA
>SFHY01000023.1 GCA_004556255.1 Lactobacillus delbrueckii | reverse complement strand
CAATCTTCAAACGTTCAACGATTTGCGGCCGCTTGACAAACTTCAGGGTCTGCAGTTCTTCTTCCAGCTGCTTCTTGCCTTCGGCAGTCATTTCATAGGTTTTTTCAGGCATTTTGATTCTCCTTTATTTAACGCATTATGCATTGTTAAATATTAGAGTTTAATTCCGGGAAAGTCAACCATTAACGAATGTTTGCTTCTAATTTTTCTTCCAAAGCGGCTTGCACATTGTCAGTTGCCTTAGTGACAACCGCGTCAGTCAAGGTTTCTGCCTCATTCAAGAAGGTCAAGCGGTAAGCCAGGCTCTTCTTGCCGGCAGCCAGGTGGGCCCCTTGGTAGACGTCGATGACTTCGACGCTGACCAGGTACTTGCCGGCGTTTTCCTTGATGCAGCTTTCAACTTGGGCATTAGTGACGTCTTCGTCAACCAAAATTGACAGGTCCCGCTGCACGGCTGGGTACTTCGGAGCTGGCTTGGACTTGACCCCCTTAGCCATGAGCGGCAGCAGGGCATCCAGGTTCAGTTCGTAAACGTAGATTTCCTTGCCGGCGAAGTTCTTGTCAGTCATGGTCAAAACTGGGGCGATTTGGCCGATCAGACCGATGTATTCATCATTTACGTAAATACCAGCCGTTCTGGTCGGGTGCATCCCCTTAATTGCTTCTGCCCGGTATTCCACGTCCTTGACCCCGATCATTTCAAATAAGTCTTCCAGCTGCCCCTTGACGTAGTAGAAGTCAACGACTTCGTCCTTGTGCTGCCAGTTGCTTTCACCAGCTAAGCCGACGTAAGCTGCTGCCAGGTGTTCGTGTTCGTGGTAGTCGCCGCCTTCCATGTCGTAGACGCGGCCGTTTTCAAAGAGCTGCAGTTCAGTTTGCTTGCGGGCGAAGTTGTAAGCAACCGTGTCGAGCAGACCGCAGATCAAGTTTTGCCGCATGGTGGTTCTGGCTGAGTTCAGCGGCCAGTTGACCTTGACTGGGGCCAGGGCCTTTTTGACAAAAGTCGTGGCCAGTTCTTCAGAAGTCAAGGAGTAGTTGATCGTTTCACTGAGCCCTTGCCCTTCCAGCAATTGGCGCAGGTGGCGGACCTTGACTTCATCAGCAGCGTAGCCGCCAGTAAGTTCACCGGTCGCCGGGTGGGTGGACTTGATGTTGTCATAGCCGTAGATCCGACCGACTTCTTCAAAGATGTCAGAGTCAATGAAGATGTCCCAGCGGCGGTTTGGCACAGTTACCGTGTATTCGTCACCCTTTACTTCAACTGGGAAGTTCAGCTTGCCCAAGATCTTGACGATTTCGTCCATGGACAGGTCAGTGCCCAGGATCTTGTTGGTCCGGGAGGCGGTAGTAGTAATGACAACTGGCTCCTTGTCCTGGTCGCTGGCCTTGATTTCACCAGCTAAAACAGTCGCGCCGGCATTAGCCCGCAAGATCAAAGCACAGGCATCCAGGGCCTTTTGGGTGTTGTCCCAGTTGATTCCCTTTTCAAACAAAGCTGAAGCGTCAGTCCGGTTGTCATGCCGCAGAGCTGCCTTTCTGGTCAAGGCCGGGTCAAAGACAGCGGCTTCCAGAATGACGTCAGTAGTTTCTTCAGTTACTTCACTGTTCAAGCCGCCCATTACGCCAGCTAAGCCGACTGCTTGTTCACCGTCAGTGATGACGATGTCTTGCGGGTCCAGGTCGATTTCTTTTTCATTCAAGAGCTGCAGCTTTTCGCCTTCCTTAGCCAGGCGGACTTCGATCTTCTTGGTCTTGTCAAAAAGCTTGGCGTCGTAAGCGTGCATTGGCTGGCCAGTCAAGAGCATGACATAGTTGGTCGCGTCAACCACATTGTTGATTGGGCGGATGCCGGCATTCCACAGGCGGGCCTGCAGCCAAAGGGGACTTTCAGCGATCTTGACCCCGGTCAGCTTTCTCAGGTAGTACTTTGGCGCGATCTTTTCATCGGCAACGGCAGTAAAGTCACCAGTCCAGTCTGCCCCGTCTTCTTTAAGGACAACGTCTTCGATCTTTGGCTTTTGGTCGATCAAGGCACCAACTTCGTAAGCTGCCCCTTCCATTGAGGAAGTGTCGGCCCGGTTTGGGGTAATGTCGAAGTCCAAAACGTAGTCGTCCATGCCTAAAGCTTCAAAGACAGAGTCACCAGGCTTGAGGTCCGGATCATGGAAGACCCAGATGCCGTCGGCGTACTTCGGCGGAACAACTGAGTCGCTGAAGCCGAGTTCTTGCAGGCCGCAGATCATCCCATTGGATTCAATCCCGCGCAGCTTGCCTTTCTTGATCTTGATCCCGCCTGGCAAATGGGCCCCAGGCAGGGCCACGATCACGTCCTGGCCAGCAGCCACGTTAGGTGCCCCGCAGACGATCTGGCGGGCTTCATCTTCACCAACGTCAACCGTAGTTTTGTTGAGGTGGGTCCCTTCGATCTTTTCGCAGGTCAAAATATGGCCCACGACCAGCTTGCTCAAGCCGTCTTCCGGGTGAACCGTTGAGGCGATTTCAACCCCGGACCGGGTCAGTTTTTCAGCCAAGGCGTAAGGGTCTACGCCGTCCATGTTCAAGAAATCTTTCAACCAATTGTAAGAAACTAACATTAATCTTCCTCCTGACGGAATTGTTGCAAGAATCGCACGTCGTCACTGTAAAAGTCGCGGATGTCGTCAATACCATACTTCAAGATGGCGAAGCGGTCCAGGCCCAGGCCAAAGGCAAAGCCAGAGTAGACGCTTGGGTCAATGCCGGCGGCAGACAAAACATTCGGGTGAACGATCCCGGCACCCAGGACTTCGATCCAGCCGGTATTCTTGCAGATCGCGCAGCCCTTGCCGCCACATTCAAAGCAGGAAACGTCCATTTCAACTGATGGTTCAGTAAATGGGAAGTAGCTTGGCCGCAGGCGGGTTTCCCGGTCCTGGCCGAATTCGTGCTTGGCCACCAGTTCCAAGGTCCCCTTAAGGTCGCTCAAGGAGATGTTCTTGCCGACAACCAGCCCTTCCATCTGCATAAACTGGTGGGAGTGGGTGGCGTCGTCATCGTCTCTTCTGTATACCTTGCCTGGGGAGATCATCTTGAGGTCGCCCTTGTCAAAGTCATGCTTTTCCATGGTCCGGGCTTGGACTGGTGAAGTCTGGCTCCGCAAGAGGTGGTCAGCGTCAACGTAGAAAGTAGCCTGCATGTCCCGGGCCGGGTGGTCCTTAGGCAGGTTCAGCATTTCAAAGTTGTAGTGTTCGCTTTCGATTTCCGGGCCTTGGACAACTTGATAGCCCATGCCGATGAAGAAGCGTTCCAGGTCGTCTTGAATGATTCTGATCGGGTGCTTGGAGCCGACATGCTTTCTGCGCCCTGGCAGGGTCACGTCGATCTTTTCAGCTTCCAGGCGGGCCTCAATGGCCTTTTCGATCAAGCTATCCTTGGCAGAAGCCAGGTTTTCATTAAAGAGGTCGCGGAGTTCGTTGACCTTCTGGCCGACTTCCCGCCGCTTTTCCGGAGCAACGTCCTTCATCTGGTGCAGAATTTGCGTCAGTTCCCCCTTCTTGCCGACCAGCTTAACCCGGACGTCATTTAGGCTCTTTTCGCTTTCTGCTTCCTTGATTTCAGCAAGCCCCTGCTCCCGCAGGTCCTTCAATCGATCAAATAAATCCATTTACTTAATTCCTTTCAACAAAAAAAGCTCCGTCCCCCAAAAGGGACGAAGCTTCGCGGTACCACCCTAGTTCAGGCCCAAAAAGGCCTGCGCTCTATGCCGCTAACGGTGGCAGCCGGAATTGATTAGATCCTACTCGCAAGATGAAATTCACAAGCCGCTCTCTGGTTTCCTTTCAGTTGCCAAGAAACCTCCCTGTCAAAGACCGGACTTGCTACTAGTCTTGTTCTTA
Organism: Lactobacillus delbrueckii; assembly: GCA_004556255.1. GTDB lineage: Bacteria > Bacillota > Bacilli > Lactobacillales > Lactobacillaceae > Lactobacillus > Lactobacillus delbrueckii_B. Next base: position 10,053 of record SFHY01000023.1, on the reverse strand, counting down.
GTAATTAATTAAAATCATAGGCTAAAACTCGCTTAAATGCAAGTCGTTTTTTACGCCCACTTGTCAGCCCAGATATGAACCTGGTTGAAGACCGGCTTCAATTCGGCTCCCTTTGGCGTCAAAGTGTAAAGGACAATCTTCTTTTCTTCATCCTTGGACCGCTTGACAATTCCGTCAGCCTCCAGCTCCCGCAGGCGCTCAACCAAAACCCGGTCTGAGCAGGCACCAACCGCGTGGGCCAGGTCCCGGAAGCGCATGGCCTTGGTGTCGCACAAGGAGCTGATAATCAAGCCGTTCCACTTCTTGCCGATGATCTCAAAGGCCTTAACGAAGCGGGCGCACATTTCGTAGTTTTCAGCGTTTTTACAGCATGGCGCGTCCTGTTCGGCTAATTCTGTCATAGAGAAATCCTCCTCAAATTAGTTTCCATTTTATCTATTTAAGCATACTTTACTTACGAAATACAAGCGAAATGCTTTTTAGCTGAAGTGGTAGATCATGATCCCGGCGGCAACAGCGGCGTTCAAAGACTCAGCCCGGCCCTTGATCGGGATGTAGAGCTTCTCATCAGCCAGGGCCGCGATTTCCGGACTTACCCCATGGGCTTCATTGCCGATGATTAGGGCGACCTCGGCTACTGGGGCAAAGTCGCCCAATTGTTTAGCGGCAGGGTCCAAGAGGCTGGCATAAACCGGAATATCCGCGGCCTTCAAGCTGGCAATAGCTTCTGGCAGGTCAGCCTTGATCAAGTTCAAGTGGAACTGGCTCCCCTGCATGGACCGCTGCACCTTTGGGTTGTAGAGGTCAACCGTCTTGTTTGACAGGATCACCCCGTCAAAGCCGGCCGCGTCGGCAGTCCGGATGATGGTACCGACATTGCCCGGGTCAGCCAGGTCGTCTAAGAGGACCCACTTGCCGTAGCTAAAGGCAAAATGCTCTGGCTGGTTGATCTTGACGGTCATGAAGATATCCTGGGAATTTTTGGTGCTGCTGAGGTGGCTGGCCACGCTTTGGCTGATCTTGATCAGCTTGCCTTCATCATAAGCCAGGCCCAGTTGCTCCAAGCGGCTGAGCGCTTCTTCAGTCGCCAGGATTTCCCGGTACTTGACCCTTGCTTTTAAGGCTTCTTCAACCAGGTGGAAGCCTTCGATCAAGTAATAGCCGCTTTCTTCGCGGTATTTCTTTTGGTTCAGCTTGCTGATGGCCTTAATTTGCGGATTATTGACAGATGTTCTTTCTTGCATGATAAAATACTCCTTAGAAATACTATTTTAATGATTTTTTGCAAAAAATAAAGAAGGTAGTCAAAATGCAAACATGGGAACTATTAGCACATGGGGTCGTGCAAGGCGTGGGCTTCCGCTGGAGCGTGCAGATGCTGGCCCAGAAGATGAAGCTGCCAGGCAGCGTGAGAAACAACCCCGATGGGACGGTCACCATTGTCATTCAAGGGACGCCAACTGACCTGGTCAAGTTTAAAGCTGAGTTGCCAAGCTCGGCCCCATATGCCCAAATTTCACGTTTGGACACAAAAGTTCTGCCTGAAATGGAACAAATGCATTCTTTTCATGTATTATATTAGACAGATCATAAAAATTTGGAGAGAAACTACTCAATGAAAAAAATCAAAAAACGTTTGTTACCTGTCAGCCTGCTGGCACTCTTGCCGCTTTTTCTTACGGCCTGCGCCAGCCAGACCAGCAAAAACGGCAGCTTAAAGGCCCCGACCAGTGGTCCTTACTACTGGATTTATGAATGGATCGGCCTGCCTTTGCAGCACATTACCGTCAACATCGCCCATGCCATCGGCGGGGCCAGCGGGGCCGGCTGGGCCATCGTCATCATCACTTTGGTCGTCAGAGTAATCTTGATGCCGCTGATGATCAACCAGCAACACAAGGCAACCATGCAGCAGGAAAAGATGCACCTTCTGCAGCCGCAAATGCAGCTTCTGCAAAAAGCTATGAAGACCCCAGGCATGACTCCTGACCAGCAAATGGCTTTGAGCGGCCTGCAAAGAGAGATTTACTCTAAGAACAATGTCTCCATGACTGGCGGAATGGGCTGCCTGCCCCTCTTGATCCAAATGCCGATCATGATCGGGATCTACCAGGCCGTGGCTTACTCAAACGCCCTGGCAAAGTCCACCTTCTTCGGCATTTCCCTGTCCAGCAAGTCCATGGTCCTGGCCATCATCGCCACTGTTTTTGCCTTGATTCAAAGCTACGTGGCCATGATCGGCATCCCTGAAGAGCAGAAGAAGACCATGCAGGCCACCATGCTGATGAACCCAATCATGACCTTCTTCTTCTCCATGTCCTTCTCCGGCGCCCTGGCCCTTTACTGGGCAGTCGGCAACCTGGTCATGGTCATCCAGCAGCTGATCACCACCTTCATCGTGCAGCCGCGGGCCAAGAAGCGGGTTTCCAATGAACTGGAAGACAGCCCGATCGTGGAAGTCGTTACTCAAGCCAAGATCGACCAGATCTTAAAGCCAGCCCCTGAACAAAAGCCTACCAGCCAGCCGAAGTCCGGCGACCTGCGCAAGCGCAACCAGGGCAAGCAGAAGCGGAAGTAAGCTTCCAAAGAAAAAACAAAGAAGATAACAGCAAAGAAGATAATAAACAAAAGAAAAAGTAAAAGCCGCTGAAAAGCGGCTTTTACTTTGCTCTAAATTCTGTTAAATTGTCGGATCTTGCTTAGGACTTTCAGTTCCAGCTTGCTTTTGCTCTTCCCGGCTTTCCAATTCTTTGACTTCTTCATCAGTCAAGACCGGGAAGGTGATTCTGAACTGGCTCCCCTGGCCTAAGACTGATTCAACGTCAATGGTCCCGTGGTAAGATTCCACCAGCTTCTGGGCAATTGACAGACCCAGGCCGTTGCCGCCCTTTTCCCGGGTTCTGGCCTTGTCGACCCGGTAGAAACGGTTGAAGATCTTCTTCTTGTCCTCGTCAGAAATCCCTTCCCCGTAGTCTTGGACCACGATCTGCATTTCCTGGCCGGACTGGCCGGCAGCCACGGCGATTTCCTTGCGGTCGGTTGAGTACTTGATCCCGTTGTCGATCAAGATGATCAAAATCTGTTCCAGGTGGCCCTGGTAGATCTGAATCTTGGTATCCGGATCCAGGTCCTCAACTTCCAGAGAGATCTTGAAGTCCGGGTGAACCATGCCCATGTCCCCGACTACCCGGGTCAAAACTTCCATCGGCTCAGCGATGGCGTTCGGGTAGTGGACACTGATCTGCTCAGCCCGGGTCAAGTCCAGCATTTCCTGGATCAAGTGCTTCATCCGCTCAGCCTCTGAAATCGAGGCGTCAATGGATTCTTCCAGGACCTGCGGGTCATCCTTGCCCCAGCGCTTAAGCATGCTCAGATGGCCCTCAATGACCGCTACAGGCGTCCTCAATTCGTGGGAGACGTCAGAGACAAACTGCTTCTGCTGCTCGATGTATTTTTGCATCCGGTCCAGCATCATGTTGAAAGACAGGGCCAACTCTTCCAGTTCGTCGTTTCTGTGCAGCTCGGGAATTCTGGCCGTGCTGTTCGGGTCGGCGTTAACTTCCCTAGCCACCTTGGACATCTTGTTGATTGGTCTGACGACACTGCGGACAACCAGGTAGGAAATTACAATCGCCAGGCTGACCCCCAGAATTGAGAGCCAGAGCATGGCCTTCAAAGTCCGGGAAATCAAGCGGTTGTAGCCGGTCATCTGGTTCTTGACGACAATGTAGCCGGTCAATTTGTGAGTTGTCCGGTTTCTGACCTTCCGGTAGACATAGAGGGCGCTTTGGCCTTTGCTGTTTTCCTTGACTACGCTCTTGCTTTCACTGGTGAACTTGACCAGTTTGGGGGCGCTGTCGCCGTTATGGAAGACGATCTCATTGCGGAGGTTGTAGATCGCCACGGTCACGTCAGGGTTGGTCACGGTACTTAAGACTGTGTCGCCAAAAACGCTGCTGTTGTCATTGTTGTTTTCTGACAGAGCCGGCCCGCCATTCAAGATCCGTCTGGTGTTTGGCGATAATTGCTGGACCACGTTAGTGATTTCCAGCTCATCATCGATGCCGACCAGGCGCTTGCGGAGGACGTTGACGACTTCATTGGAAGTGTCTTTCTGCTGGCTTAAGGCTTCCTGTTTGACCGTATTGTAGACGACAGCTGAGAAAACAAGAAAGGAGACCATGATCGTCATGGCGACGATGCTGACCCATCTCACGATCAGTGAAACGTGCCTGGTCTCCTTCTTGCCGCTGGCGGCGTTTTGCTTAGGCATTGTCGTCCTCGTCTCTTACCATGTAGCCGGTTCCGCGCACCGTCTTGATGTAAGATGGCTGGCCAGGGATGTCGATCTTGTTGCGGAGGTAACGGACGTATACTTCGACAACATTGGTTTCGATGTTTGATTCCGGCCCCCAGATCTTGTTCAAAAGCTGGTCTCTGCCAACGACATTGTTCTTGTTTTCGATCAAGGTCATGAGCAAGTTGTATTCCCGCTTGGTCAAGTCAACAGTCTTGCCGTCGCCCCGGTGAACGATCCGGTTGGCGGTTTCGATGGTCAGATCCTTGAACTTGACTACCTTTTGCCGCGGCAGCTTGTCCTTTGAAGCATCCTTTTCGATCTTGACTCGGCGCAAGACAGCGCGCAGGCGGGCCAGGAGTTCTTCAATGGCAAATGGCTTGACGATATAGTCGTCAGCCCCGTGGTCCAGGCCTGATACCCGGTCAATCACGGAGTCGCGGGCCGTCATCATGATAATTGGCGTGGTCTTGCTCTGCCGTACACGGCGGGCAATTTCCAAACCGTTCAAGTCTGGCAGCATCAAGTCGAGTAAGATCGCGTCGAAGTCTTCGCTCAAAGCGCGGTCCAAAGCCTTGCGGCCGTTGTTTTCCACTACAGTCTCATAGCCTTCGTGCTGGAGTTCGAGTTCGACGAAACGAGCCAGGTTCTTTTCGTCTTCAACAATTAAAATTTTCGGCATGCTTTTATCCCCTCATATCCTATTGATTTAATTGGGTCTGCTGAATCCAAGTATAATCTTAAAGTATATTTTAATAATTCTAGGATAGCCCAAAATTAGCTTTTTAACAAGCCCCATAGAAAAAACAAGCCTCCTGCCAGATTAATTTTCTCTGGAAAAAGACTTGCTTACTGAAGATTGTTTTTATTTTTCTTCGTCTTCGGCTTTATTCTTGTCTTCTTCAGCCTGCATCTTGTCCAAAAGGCCCTGCAGCTGGGCGAAGGCCGGGTTGACCTGGTCCTTCTTCTGGCCGGCAAAGTCCTGTTCAGACATGACTTCCCAGCCCTGCCCTTCTGGGTACAGGTCTTCTTCAGCTTCTTCCTTGGTCAAAACCGTGCTTGGAATATTCAAGAGCATGTTGTCTTCCACGGCCGTCTGCACGTCAATGCGGTCATCATCCAGCGGAATGATCATCAAGCCCAGTTCTTTTTCTTCCTGGGTCGGTTCATGGTCGGAATAATTTTCCACGAAGCTGAATTTCTGCTTTAATGGCACTGCTTCCAGACTGCGGGAGGACGGGACCAGGAGGTCGGCTTCCACTTGGAAATTGCCAGTCACGAAAGGTTCGTCATAAAAGAGCTGCCCTTCCACATGGGCGCTTTTCACCTCGTAGACCAGGTCCTTGGCCCGCTGGTAAAAGCCGTCGGCAAAAGTCAAATCGGCTGAGATCTGGGTCAATGGCTCCCGGCTGTTCTTGATTTGGAAAAATGAAAGTTCTAGCATTAATTTACCTCTAGTGGCCGCCGGCCAAAGTTCTGGTCAGCGCCAACAATCTGTTCAAATAAGCGGTCAACCCTGACCTGCAGGCCCAGGGTCCCTTCTTGGGCATTCTTGCGGTCCACCTTAGAAACGATGTCAACCGCAAAGTCTTTCCGCTGCTGCTTCAAATATTTCCGGCCCCGCTTGCTGTAAGCCAGAAGCATGGTGGAAACATGGTCATAGCTGCTTAAGACATCGGCCTCAGTCACGTTCAAAAGAGTATAAAGACTCAGTCTTCTCAACCTTGAATAGGTGTAGCGCTTGGACTTGACCCGGCGGAGGAAGTCAGCGAAGTTTTCAGCCAGGTGGATTTCCGCCTTGAACTTGTATTCCAGGCCCTCACTCATCTGGTAAATCTGCTGCAATTCCTTGATTGAAGCTGATTCCAGCCGGTATTTCAGAAATGGGAAGAGCAGTTCCCAGTTGGGCAGGACCTTTTCCTGGTCAAAAGCGGCAATTTCCCCTTTTGGCAGCCACTGCTCCAGTTCTGAGCACTCGGCTCCGTTTAAAAGGAGGTTGCGGATGGCACTGGCGCTTTGGACAGCTGCTTCTCTTTGCAGGATGTCATCATGGCCGGCCCCTACCCGGTTGACCGGGCTCAGCTTTAAAGGCGAGCCCAGATTGGCATTAGCCACGGCATAAGCCAGGCCCAAAATCGCGTTGGGCTCACTGACTTCATGGCCGACTTCCCGGGCCACCATCTGGTTGTACTGGGTAGAATAAGTCTGGCTGTAGTCGGCGAATTCCTGCCTTTGCCGGGGGATCTTGGAGATCCGGTCACCGAAATATTCAAAATTCAAGTTGGCGTCTTCAACCCCAAAGACCAGGTTCTTGGCCCCCAGCCGGGTCAAAAGGTCGACCCCGCCGGTGGCGAACATGTCGGCAGCTTGGACAGCATAGGAAAAAGGCAGCTCAAAGACCAGGTCAGCCCCAGCCTCAATGGCGCTGCGGGCCCTGGACGACTTGTCCAGGATGGCCATTTCCCCTCTTTGCACGTAATTGCCGGACATGACCGCGATAATGGGGTCATCACCAGCGATCAAGCGGGCCTGGTTCATCAAGAATTCATGGCCGCTGTGGAAAGGGTTATATTCAGCTACAATCCCGACAACGCTCATTGCCTAGTCTTCCTCGATTTCCACGCGTTTGCCGTCAGCCCAGAGCTTTTCCAGGTTGTAGAAGGCCCGGGCATCTTCTGAGAAGATGTTGACAACAACGTCGCCCAGGTCAACCAGGAGCCATTCTGAGTCATGGTTGCCTTCAACCCGGTAGTCATAGAAACTAGCTTCGTGGCAGGCTTCGATGATGCTGTTGGCAATGGCGTGCAGCTGGCGGCTGGAAGTGGCGCTAGTGGCCACGAAGTAGTCAGCCAGGATGCTGATGCCGCGCATGTCGTAGGCTTCGGTGTCTTCCCCGTGCCGTTCGCTGATTGCGTTTAAAACTAAGTCAAGTAATTCTTCGCTCTTCAAATTTTTCTCCTAATGTTTCGTTAATTTTTAATTTATCTGTTATTACTCAGCTGCCCAGACATTGTAAGCAGCCAGAGTCCTTGGGTAGATCTTGCTTCTTTTTTCAGCCAAAAAGGCCAGAGTATGGGCGAGTTCATAGCCAACCCCGGAAGCCAAATCCGCGTAGCTGGTCTTTCTGGCCTCTTCAACGCCGGCAAAGGTCCGGCCAGGCTCGATATAGTCAGCCACGAAGACGATCTGGTCCAGGGTGGTCATTTCCACATCCCCGGTGGTGTGCCGGTAGACAGCGGTTAAAATTTCCTGGTCAGTGACGCCGAGGTCCCGCTTGATGAACCAGCTGCCCACGATCCCGTGCCAGATAGCCCGGTTCCAGTTCAAAAGGTCCGGATCAAAGCCTTCTTCCTTGATGACCTTGATGTATTCTTCAACTGGAATCTGCTTGGCATAGTCGTGGACAAAACCGGCCAAAGCCGCCTTGTCTTCATCATAGCCGTTCAATTTGGCCAGGGTCCGTGCAGTTTCACTGACGCGGACGCAGTGGGCAAAGCGCTTTTCATCCATCATGCTCTTTTCCTTGGCCACCAATTCACTGCTGGACAAGGGGGAATATGTTTCCTTAAAAACTGGATCAGTCACGGTAAAGCCCCTTTTCTTCAATATATTCGCGGACCTTGTCCGGGACCAGATAGCGGATTGAGGTCCCAGTTGAAACAGCCCGGCGGATAGCGGTTGAGCTAAGGCGGATATCCGGAGCGTCAACCCAGATCATGGAATACTGGGGATCTTGCGGGTAGCCCGGCCGGCGGATACCGACCAAGGTAGCTAATTTGGCCAGTTCCTCAGCATTCTTCCACTTGTGGAAGCTGTTGACCTGGTCGCTGCCCATGATCAAGTAGTAGGTGTTTTCCGGCGCCTTCTTGGTTAAGTAGCGCATGGTATCAATCGTGTAAGAAACGCCGCCTCTGAAGAGTTCCAGCAGCTTGACCCTGAAACGGGGGTTGTCCCGGGTAGCCAAATCCAGCATGGTGGCCCGGTCGCGGGCAGACACGTTTAAGGGAGCGTCCTTATGCGGGGGAATATTGTCCGGGATGAACCAGACTTCATCCAGGTGCAGCTTGGTCATGGCCTGCTCAGCGGCGACCAAATGGGCCATGTGCACCGGGTTGAAGGTGCCGCCCATGATGCCGATCTGCTTGCCTTTCCGCTGGCTCTCAGCCGTCTGCACTTTTACTTGCGTTTCTTTACTGAAATCTACCAATGAATCCATGTTACAACCTCTAAATCAAAGCTCTTCTGGTTCCCAAGCCGATTCCGCCCGGCGTGTAGGCCTTGATCACGCAGCCTTCCGGCACGGTGATGAAGCCTACCCCGGCAAACAATACATCGCTGCGGTACTTGATGGAGTACTCCTGCCCTTTAAGCGGCGGCAGGTCGCTGTTTGGCCCTGGCGGAGAAAGGAGTTCTCCCACGTGCTTTTGGTAAAATTCGTCTGCCTTTTCCGTCTTGGTCCGGTGGATGTACATGCCCCGGGCAGCGTAGATGGTAAAGCTGGTTGACGGCCCCTTTAGGTAGTCGATTCTCCCCAGGCCGGCCAAGAAGATGGTATTGCCTGGCAAAAGCTGGTAAGTAGCCGGCTTAAGCGGCTTCTTTGGGGAAGCCAGGTCCAAATCTTTCGGGTCTAGCCGGCTGGCCAGCTGCTTGTCAGTCAAGATCCCTGGGGTGTCGACCAAGAAGTGGCCGTTGTCCAGGGGAATCTCGATCTGGTCCAAAGTGGTCCCCGGGAAGCGGGAAGTAGTGATCAGGTCCTGGACGTTCCCCATTTCATCGATGATGGCGTTAATCAAAGTCGACTTGCCGACATTAGTCGTACCGACGAAGTAGACGTCCTGGTCCTGGCTGTGCTTATTCAAGTAGTCGATCAAAGTATCCAGGTTCTTCTTCTTAGCCGCGGAGATCAGGAAGATGTCCTTTGGGTACAGGCCCATCCGGTTGGCTTCTTGCCGCATCCAGTCCTTGATCTTGCTTTCCTTGGAGTTCTTCGGGAAGAGGTCCAGCTTGTTGCCGACCAGGATAAAGTCATTATTGCCGACAAAACGCTTCAAAGAAGAAATCAGCGAGTTGGAGAAGTCAAACAGGTCCACCACGTTGACGATCAAGGCCTTCTTTTCCGCCATGGTGTTCAGAAGTGCTAAAAAGTCATCATTGTCCAAGGAGACCGGCATGATCTCGTTGTAGTGGCGCAAGCGGAAGCAGCGCTGGCAGTAGACTTCTTCTCTTTCACCATTTTCCACCTTGGCCAGGGCACTGGCCGGCAGGTAGCCTGGCAGCTGCTTGTCCTGGCTCTGCAGAGCCGCGCCGCAGCCGATGCAGCGAATTTCTTCACTCATGTCTGAGTTTTCCTCCTTAAATTTCATCTTCCTTAATTATATCTGAAAGCCGGCATTTAACAAAGAAAAAGCGCACCTAGCCAAGCTAGATGCGTTTCTTCCAAAGAATTAAGCCAAAGCCTTCTTAGCAGTTTCTGCTAAAGCGGCAAAAGTCTTTTCGTCGTTGTAGGCGATGTCAGCCAACATCTTACGGTTCATGTCAACACCAGCCAGCTTCAAGCCGTGCATCATCTTTGAGTATGACAAGCCGTTTTGACGAGCAGCTGCGTTGATCCGGGCGATCCACAGTCTTCTGAATTCGCTCTTGCGCTTCTTACGGTCGCGGAATGCGTACTTGTATGAAACGAACAATTGAGTGCTTGCAGCCTTAAATTGAACGTGCTTTGAACCACGGTAACCCTTGGCAAGCTTCAAAACCTT
>SFHY01000022.1 GCA_004556255.1 Lactobacillus delbrueckii | reverse complement strand
CCTTTTACAAACTAACGATTAGAAACGGTAGTGAGCGAAGGCACGGTTGGCTTCTGCCATACGGTGCACGTCTTCACGCTTCTTAACGGCTGAACCAGTGTTGTTTGAGGCATCGATCAATTCGTTTGCCAAACGTTCATCCATAGTGTGTTCGTTACGCAGGCGGGAGTATGAAACCAGCCAACGCAATGCCAAAGTAGTTTGTCTTTCTGGACGAACTTCTACAGGAACTTGGTAGTTAGAACCACCGATACGGCGAGCCTTAACTTCCAAAACTGGCTTAACGTTGTTCATGGCTTCTTCAAAGACGTCCATTGGTTCCTTGCCAGTCTTGTCCTTGATGATGTCAAAAGCATCGTACAAGATTGATGAAGCTTGAGCTCTCTTACCATCCTTCATCAAGTGGTTGATCAGCTTAGTAACCAGCTTTGAGTTGTAAACTGGGTCTGCTAAAACGTCTCTCTTTGAAACATGACCTTTTCTTGGCATTATTTAAGTCCTCCTTTAACCCTTCTTAGCGCCGTACTTGGAACGAGCTTGCTTTCTGCCGTCAACACCAGCAGTGTCAAGGGCACCACGAACGATGTGGTAACGTACACCAGGAAGGTCCTTTACACGGCCCCCACGGATCAGGACAACTGAGTGTTCTTGCAGGTTGTGGCCTTCACCTGGGATGTAGGCAGTAACTTCAGTCAAGTTTGAAAGACGTACACGGGCGTACTTACGCAAAGCTGAGTTAGGCTTCTTTGGCGTCATAGTACCGACACGAGTCGCAACCCCACGCATTTGTGGTGCTGGGTTGAAGACTTGTTCCTTCTTCATGCTGTTGTAGCTGTAGTTCAAGGCTGGTGACTTTGACTTAGTAGTCTTTGAGTGACGGCCTTTTCTAACCAATTGATTAATGGTTGGCATTAACTAGTTCCTCCTAAATTTATATATCATTTTGTTCACATATCCGGGAGTTTCTTTTTTGCCTCGCGGAGTAATCTTCAAAACATACATCTGTTAGTATACTCCATTTACCAGCCAATGCAAAGCTTTTTTCAAGAATTTCTTGCCTGAAAAAAGCTGCGCTTTTCCACTCAATGACAGCGTTTTCCATCTATGCTAAGATTGATTTTAGGCGAAAAATATTAATTTGTTGTTAGTAGAAAAGAAAAAATGAGGTAAAAAATGATCAAATTAATCGCAATCGACACTGACGGCACCCTGCTCAACTCCCAGGGAAAAATCCAGGCCAGCACAAAAGAAGCCATTTCTAAGGCACTTGAGCGCGGCGTCAAGGTCGTCCTTTGCTCCGGCCGGCCAATCGCGGGCCTGGCCCCTTACATGGATGAACTGGGCATTACAGGCGAAGACCAGTATGCCGTGACTTTAAACGGGGCAATTAGCCGTAAGGCCAGCGGGGAAATCATGACCAGCGACTTAATAGCCAACTCCGTTTACCGGCAGCTGACCGCCTACGCCCTCTCTTTAAAGCTCCCCTTCAACATCGTGGACTTTGAATCCCGGATCATTACGCCGAACCATGACATCGACCCGATAGTTTACCAGCAGGCTTACGAAAACCAGGCCGTCCTCTTTGTCAGAAGCGTTGAAGAATTTCCGGAGAAGGGCCAGGCCATTGCCAAGGCCTGCTTTGTCGGCAGCCAGGAGCTTTTGGACAGAGTAGAAGACCGGGTCAAGGAAGACTGGGGGCAGGACTTCAACGTTCTGCGGACTGACGCCCGCTTCCTTGAACTGCTCAATCCCAAGGTCAACAAGGGCCAGGGGCTCAAAGAACTCTGCGGCCGGCTGGAAATCGCGCCAGAAGAAGTCATGGCAATCGGAGACGAGAGAAACGACTTAGACATGTTTGCTTTTGCCGGCACCAGCGTGGCCATGGGCAACGGCAATGACCTGGTTAAGCAAGCCGCTGACTATGTCACCAGCAGCAATGATGAAGACGGGATCGCCCAAGCTCTGGAGAAGTTTGTTTTTTAGCAGGTATAGTTTTTCCCTAAACTGACAATTTTTTGCCTTTTTAAAAAAATATTGGCAAAAAAGGTGTAATAGTAAGTGGAGGGAAAAAATGCTCAGCGAAATGATTTCTTTACTCTGCGGTCTTTTGGCAGCTCTCATCGCCGACCGCTACCGTTATAATACCATCCTTGAGTGTAAAAGCCGGCTGGCGGATGATATCCCTTACACCATCCTGGCCGGAAATTTGCTAGTTTATTTAATCTCCAATTCTAGGAACAGTGTTATTTCTCTGCTCTTTATAATCAACTTCTTTTTAATGGTTGTCAGCGACCTGCATGAACAGTCTTTTGATACTTGCCTGCTCGTCGTGCCGCTAGCCACCGGGCTGATGCATTTTTTCCAGGCACCAAACACGGAAGGCCTGGGGCAGGCTGCCATTTTTCTGGCAGTCCTGGTCTGGCTCGCTTTTACAGGGAAAATGGGCAGCGGGGACGTTTGGCATTTTTTACTCCTGTCTTTAAATTTTTCATGTCCCGTTGCTGTGAAGAGTTTCCTGCTGGCCTCCCTGCTGGCCATCGCCCACGCGCTTTGGCATAAGCGGCCGGGTAAAGAGCCCTTTGCCTTCCTGCCCTACTTATTCTGGGGCCTCAACCTCCAATTTTTCCTTTAGGGTAAAAGAAAAAACGTTCGGATGACTTTGAGCCATTCGAACGTTTTTTCTTGTTAATTAAACTGAATTACTTGCTTTCAGTTTCCTTGTTTTCGTCTTCCATCTTCTTTTCCAGGTCAGCAATTGAGTAAACTGAGTCTGGTTGTTGAACATCGGCCTTTGGTACTTGGTCGCGGTAAATTGGCATACCAGTACCAGCTGGGATGATCTTCCCGATGATGACGTTTTCCTTCAAACCAAGAAGCGGGTCGTTCTTGCCGCGGATTGACGCGTCGGTAAGAACCCGGGTAGTTTCCTGGAAGGAAGCAGCTGACAGGAAACTGTTGGTTTCCAAGGCAGCCTTGGTGATACCCAGAATGTCAGCCTGGGCAGTAGCCGGGATCCCGCCGCTGATGATGACGTCACGGTTTCTGTCGCGGAATTCAGCGATGTCCATGACTTCACCTGGCAAGATGTCGGTTTCACCTGGGTCAAGGACCCGGACCTTCTGCAGCATCTGTCTGGTCAAGACTTCGGCGTGCTTGTCGGCCAGGTCAACACCCTGAGTCCGGTATGACTTCTGGACTTCAGCCAGGATGTATTCTTCAGTCGTCAAAGTGTCAGTTACCTTGATCAATTCCTTAGGGTCGATAGAACCAGGGATCAGCTTGTCACCACGGTGGATTTCATCACCTTCCTGAACTGCTGGCTTAGCAGTGTAAGGAATGGTGTAGACTCTGGTGTCGATCTTGCCCTTAACGGTGATTTCTTGCAAGTGTTCAGCCGCGTTGCTTTCGATCTTGTCAACAACACCGTCAACTTCAGAGATGACCGCGCGCCCCTTAGGGTTGCGGGCTTCGAACAATTCTTGCACACGAGGCAGACCTTGAGTAATGTCTTCTGCGCCGGCAACACCACCGGTGTGGAAAGTACGCAGGGTCAGCTGGGTACCTGGTTCACCGATTGACTGAGCGGCAACCGTACCAACTGCTTCACCGATTTCAACTTCTTCGGCAGTAGCCAGGTTCCGGCCGTAGCACTTCCGGCAGATACCGTGGGAAGTGTTGCAAGTCAGGATTGACCGGATTTGAACTTCCTGTACGCCAGCATCAACGATCTTCTGCGCCATTTGTTCATCCATCAGGACGCCCTTAGGGCAGATGACTTCACCGGTTTGCGGGTCACGGACAGTCCGGTTGGTAAAGCGGCCTACCAGACGGTCGTAAAGTGATTCAATCAAGCCGGCATCCTTGTCAACGATGGCCTTGGCAGTAATGCCGCGGTCAGTGCCACAGTCGTCTTCACGGATGATAACGTCCTGGGCAACGTCGACCAGACGACGGGTCAGGTAACCAGACTGGGCGGTCTTCAAGGCCGTGTCAGTCATCCCCTTCCGGGCGCCGTGAGTGGACATGAACAGTTCCAGAACGGTCAGACCTTCCTTAAAGTTGGAGATAACCGGGATTTCGAACAATTCACCACTTGGAGTAGCCATCAAACCACGCATACCAGCCAGCTGGGTAAAGTTGGAGATGTTACCACGGGCACCGGACTGCTGCATGACGGAGATTGGGTTCTTTTGATCCTTGAATTCGGCAATTTCCTGTTGAACGGCATCCTTACAGTCAGTCCAGATCTTGATGATGTTGTCGTGACGTTCCTTGTCGGACAGCTTGCCCCGGCGGAACATCTTAGATACTTGCTTAACCTGCTTGCGGGCTTCAGCAACCAAGGCATCCTTGGTCTTGGTTTCCGGAACGTCGGCCATACCGATAGTCAAGCCGGAAATAGTTGAAGCTGAGTAGCCCATTTCCTTCAAGTCGTCCAGGTATTCTGAAGTTCTTTGTACCCGGTAGCGCTTGTAGATTTCAGAAATAGTGTCACCCAGGAAGCCCTTCTTGAATGGCGTAGCCACCAGGTCCTGGCCAACTTCAGCGATCTTGTCGTGGATGTCCTGGCCATCTTCCAGGAAGTACTTGTCAGCCATTGGCTGCTTCAAGTTGTCCTGGCTTGGTTCGTTGATGTAGAAGTAGTCGTCTGGGAAGAGGGAGTTGAAGACCAAGCGGCCGTAAGTAGTTACGAAAATGCTGTCTTCGTGGCCCGCGCCCCAGTCCTTCTTCGGCATTGAAGCGGCTGACACACCGATGATGGTGTGGTAGTGAATATCACCGTTGTTGTAGGCGATGGTTGCTTCTTCTGGAGTAGCAAAAATCATGCCTTCGCCTTCCCGGCCGATTTCAGCCTGGGTCAGCCAATAGTTACCCAAAACGATGTCCTGGGACGGAGTAACGATTGGAGTACCGTCCTTAGGAGTCAAGATGTGGTGGGCAGCCAGCATCAAGAGGCGGGATTCAGCTACAGCTTCGTCTGACAGCGGCACGTGGATGGCCATCTGGTCACCGTCGAAGTCGGCGTTGTAAGCTTCACAAGCCAGTGGGTGCAAACGCAGGGCCTTGCCTGGGACCAAAACTGGTTCAAAGGCCTGGATTGACAGACGGTGCAGGGTAGGTGCCCGGTTCAAAAGAACTGGACGTTCCTTAATGACGTATTCCAATACGTCCCAGATGTCGTCGTCTTCCCGGTCGATCTTGCGCTTAGCGTTCTTGATGTTGGAAGCAATGCCCCGGCGGACAAGTTCCCGCATAACGAATGGCTTGAACAATTCCAGAGCCATTGGACGCGGAACGCCGCATTGGTAAAGCTTCAGCTTTGGAGAAACGTCGATAACTGAACGGCCGGAGTAGTCAACACGCTTACCAAGCAAGTTTTGACGGAAACGCCCTTGCTTCCCCTTCAGCATGTGTGAGATTGACTTCAGTGGCCGGTTACCTGGCCCAACAACTGGGCGGCCCCGGCGGCCATTGTCGATCAAGGCGTCAACTGCTTCTTGCAGCATCCGCTCTTCGTTTTGCACAATCAAGCCAGGAGCGTGCATATCCAGCAGCTTCTTCAACCGGTTGTTACGGTTGATAACCCGGCGGTAAAGGTCGTTCAAGTCGGAAGTGGCGAAACGACCACCTTCCAGTTGAACCATTGGCCGCAAGTCCGGCGGAATAACCGGAACAGTTTCCATAACCATCCATTCAGGCTTGTTGCCGCTGTTTCTGAAGGCATCAAGGATGTCCAACCGGCGGATGGCCCGGGTCCGCTTTTGCCCCTTCAAGGTTTGCAGTTCTGCCTTAAGGGCAGTAACTTCCTTGTCCAGGTCAACCTGCTTAAGCAGGTCGCGGATAGCTTCAGCCCCCATCTTGGCCACGAAGCGGTTGCCGTACTTGGCCTTTTCTTCCCGGTATTCAGCTTCAGTCAAAAGCTGCTTGGCTTCCAGGCCAGTGTCACCTGGATCGATGACAATGTAGGCAGCAAAGTAGATGACTTCTTCCAATTGCTTTGGAGAAACGTCCAAAACCAGACCCATTCTTGATGGGATACCCTTGAAGTACCAGATGTGGGTTACAGGAGCAGCCAGTTCGATGTGGCCCATCCGTTCCCGGCGCACGTGAGAGGTCGTTACTTCAACCCCGCACCGGTCACAGACGATCCCCTTGTAGCGAACGCCCTTGTACTTGCCACAGGCACAAGCATAGTCCTTGGTCGGCCCGAAGATCCGTTCATCGAACAGACCGTCTTTTTCTGGCTTCAAAGTCCGGTAGTTGATGGTTTCCGGCTTCTTAACTTCCCCGTAAGACCAGCTTCTGATCTTGTTTGGTGAAGCCAAACCAATCTGCATGCTTTCAAACTTATTTACGTCGATCAAAGTTTAACCTCCCAATTACTTTGAAGCCTTGTCGTCGTCAGCAGTTTCAGCTTCAGTTGCCTCAGCATCTGCTTCAGCTGCGTCTTCTTCCGCGCTGCCTTCTGCTTCAGCTTCCGCGGCGATTTCGGCCTCTTCTTCGGCCAACTTCTTCTTTTCTTGCGCTTCCGCAAGGCGAGATAAAGTATCGATGTTTACGTGTTCATTTGAGTCTTCGTCCATGTCGCGCAGTTCGACTTCATTTTCGTCGCTATCCAAAACGCACAGGTCCAGACCCAATGATTGCAGTTCCTTAACCAAAACGCGGAATGATTCTGGCACGCCTGGCTTAGGAATTCTTTCGCCCTTGACGATTGCTTCGTAGGCCTTGACACGGCCAACAACGTCGTCAGACTTGTAGGTCAGGATTTCTTGCAGAGTGTAGGCTGCACCGTAGGCTTCCAAAGCCCAGACTTCCATTTCACCGAAACGCTGACCACCGAATTGTGCCTTACCACCCAAAGGCTGTTGGGTAACAAGTGAGTAAGGCCCGATTGACCGCGCGTGGATCTTGTCGTCAACCATGTGAGTCAGCTTCAAGTAGTACATAACCCCGACTGAAACCCGGTTGTGGAATGGTTCACCGGTCCGGCCGTCGTAAAGGACAGTCTTACCGTCTGAGTCAACACCGGCTTCGCGGACAAAGTCCCAAACGTCATCTTCGCTGGCCCCGTCGAATACCGGAGTAGCCACGTGAATACCCAAGGCCCGGGCTGCCCGGCCCAAGTGGATTTCAAGCAGCTGCCCGATGTTCATACGTGATGGCACACCCATTGGGTTCAAGCAGATGTCGACTGGAGTACCGTCTGGCAGGTATGGCATGTCTTCAACTGGCGCAACCAGGGCAACCGTACCCTTGTTACCGTGACGACCAGACATCTTGTCCCCGACTTGGATCTTTCTCTTTTGCACGATGTAGACCCGGACCAGGGTGTTAACGCCTGGTGCCAGTTCGTCGCCAGCTTCACGGGTGAAGACTTGAACGTCTTGAACCACACCGCCACCGCCGTGAGGTACCTTCAATGAAGTATCGCGGACTTCACGGGCCTTTTCACCAAAGATAGCGTGCAGCAGTCTTTCTTCAGCGCTCAGTTCAGTGATCCCCTTAGGGGTAACCTTGCCGACCAGGATGTCGCCGTCGTGGACTTCGGCACCGATCCGGATAATCCCGTTTTCGTCCAGGTCCTTCAAGGCGTCTTCACCAACGTTAGGGATTTCCCGAGTGATTTCTTCCGGCCCCAGCTTGGTGTCACGGGCTTCTGAGTCGTAATCTTCAATGTGAATTGAAGTGTAGACATCTTCCTTAACCAGGCGTTCGCTCAGCATGATGGCGTCTTCGAAGTTGTACATGTTCCAAGTGGTGAAGGCGATAACCGGGTTTTGACCCAGGGCAAGTTCACCGTCAGCCATTGACGGACCGTTGGCAATTACCTGGCCGTCAACAACCTTGTCGCCGCGCTTGACGTTTGGCGTCTGGTTGTAGTTCTTGGTTGCGTTTGACCGGCGGTACTTTTCAAGAGTGTAAGTGTCCAGTGTCTGGTCTTCGCGGCGGACACGGATTTCGTTTGCGTCCACGTATTCAACTTCACCGTCTGCTTCAGCCAGCAAAGCGTCACCGGAGTCGTGACCTGCCCGGTATTCCATACCAGTAGCCACAAGCGGACCATGCGGGTTGATCAAAGGAACAGCCTGACGTTGGTGGTTGGCCCCCATCAAGGCCCGGTTGGAGTCGTCGTTTTCCAGGAATGGAATACATGCGGAAGTTACGGAAACAACCTGCTTTGGAATAACGTCCATGTAGTCGATCCGGTCCGGACTTACTTCGACGTTGTCTTCCCGGTGCCGGCAAAGGATCACGTCATCAACGAAGGAGCCGTCTTCGTTCAAAGGCGTGTTGGCCCCGGCGATGATGTAGTTATCTTCTACATCGGCAGTCAAGTAGTCGATCTTGTCGGTAACCTTGTGGGTTGTCCAGGAAACGCGCCGGTATGGGGTTTCCAAGAAGCCGTACTTGTTGATGATGGCATAAGTGGCCATGGAGTTGATCAAACCGATGTTAGGACCTTCTGGCGTTTCGATTGGGCACAGACGGCCGTAGTGGGTATAGTGAACGTCCCGGACTTCGTAGCCGGCCCGGTCACGAGACAGACCACCAGGCCCCAAGGCGGACATACGCCGCTTGTGAGTCAATTCACCCAGCGGGTTGTTTTGGTCCATGAATTGGGAAAGCTGGGATGAACCGAAGAATTCCTTGATTGAACCAACGATTGGCCGGATGTTGATCAATTGCTGCGGAGTAACCGTAGCCGCGTCTTGAATTGACATACGTTCGCGGACAACCCGTTCCATCCGGGCCAAACCGATCCGCATCTGGTTTTGCAGCAATTCGCCAACCCGGCGGATACGGCGGTTACCCAAGTGGTCGATGTCGTCGATGTTGCCGACGCCTTCTTGGAGTTCCAGGAAGTAGTTGACAGAAGCGATGATGTCGGCTGGAGTGATGCACTTAACGTCTTCAGCAATGTGGCCGTTGGAGATCAGCTTGATTTCCCGGTCAGGAATCTCACGGGAGAAGACCTTGATTTCCTGAACAGTTACAGGTTCTGGAATCGCGCCTTCGTCAGATGGCGTGTAGGTAACAGTCTTGAAGTCGTCGCGGTCCAGGTAGTCCTTCAGAACGTCCATGACTTCGTTGTTGACAACCGTCCCCTTGGCAGCCAGAACTTCCCCAGTGTCAGGGTCAGCCAGGGTTTCAGCCAAAGTGTAGCCCAAAAGCCGGTTCTTCAAGCTCAGCTTCTTGTTGACCTTGTAGCGGCCAACAGCAGCCAGGTCGTATCGGCGTGGGTCAAAGAAGCGGGAAACCAAGAGGCTCCGGGATGAGTCGGTAGTCTTTGGTTCACCTGGACGCAGGCGGTCGTAGATGTCCTTCAAGGCTTCTGCTACCCGGCTGTCCGCTGGGTTCTTGTGAACATCCTTGTCCAAAGTCAGGTCCAAAGTGTCGCTGTCGCCGAAGATTTCCTTGATTTCGCTGTCGGAGCCAAAGCCCAGGGCCCGGACCAGGACAGACAAAGGAAGCTTCCGGGTCCGGTCAACCCGGACGTAGGAAATGTTCTTGGCGTCAGTTTCGAATTCCAGCCAAGCCCCGCGGTTAGGGATGACAGTCGTGCCGAAGATTTGCCGGCCGTTCTTGTCGAATTCGCCACTGTAGTAGACACCAGGTGATCTAACCAGCTGGGAAACGATAACTCTTTCCGCCCCGTTAACGATGAAGGAGCCGGACTTGGTCATCAGCGGCAAGTCGCCGAAGAAGACGTCTTGGGTCTTGATTTCGCCAGTTTCGTGGTTGGTCAGCTTCAGAGTCACGTGCATTGGAGCGGAGTAAGTCGCGTCGTGCTTGCGTGATTCATCGACAGTATACTTAGGTTCTTGCAGCTTGTAGTCGACGTATTCCAGAGTCAGGCGGCCAGAAGTGTCGCTGATTGGCAGAATGTCATCGAAAACTTCCTTAACGCCTTCGTCAAGGAACCACTTGTATGATTCAGTCTGTACGTCGGTCAAGTTTGGCAGCGGCAGGATTTCCTTAATCCGTGAGAAGCTGCGTCTTGTCCGGTGTTGTCCGTAATTTACTACGTGTCCGTTTAGCAAGGAAAACATCCTTTCTATCCTGTTGAAGAAAGCAAATATTACATTTGTGTTACATTTTAAAAAGGCCGGGATTTTGGGCATAAAAAAGACAAAAACGAACCAGTCGTTTTTGTCTGTATCATTTTACTGGACAATATTTCAGTAAAATCCTGAACTTCAGCCTTTTAAATCGCCCAATATTGTACCACTATTTTTAAAGGAAAGCAAGCCCTAGCGGCCGCTAAAAAGCATGGCTGCCTGGGTGGCCAGACCAACCCCGGTGAGCTGGTAGCCGCCAGCCGTGATATTCCAGAAAATCTGCTTGCCTTGCGGGCTGAGCTGGGATTTGATCGCGACCGGCTCTAAAGCGATCCGCAAGTCCCGCATCACCTTGCCCAGGTAAACCTTCTCTTCCAGCTGCTGCTTAGCTTCCAGCAGGGCCTCCCGCTCTTCTCTTGGCATTTCGTCGTAAAGAGCGTCGATGATGTCGCTGTAAAGCAGGATCCGCCCGTCAGTCTTCTTGCTTGCTGCTTCTTCTGCCTTAGCAGCTTCAGCTTTTTTCTTCTTGCCAAACATAATCTGCCTCCAAAAATTATCTATTTATTATCCCTTGATCTTTTCACCAGTCTGGGCCTTGACGATTTCAAAGCGCAGCTTGCCGCCCCGGGCACCGATCTTGACCGTGTCGCCGGCCTGCAGCTTTTCGCTGACCAGGTCCTGGGCCAATTCGTCTTCAACTTCATCCTGGATGGTCCGCCGCAATGGCCGGGCCCCCATTTCCGGATTGTAGCCGTCCTTGGCCAATTGGTCCAAGGCAGCTGGCGACAGGCGCAAAGTAATGTCCTTTTCCGCCAGCCGCCTGACCAGCTTCCGGGTCAAAAGCGTCACGATTTCTCGCAGCTGCTTGGCTTCCAGCGGCTTGAAGACGATCTTTTCGTCGATCCGGTTCAAAAATTCCGGCCGGAAGAAGTCCTTGGTGGCCTTGGTTACCTTTTCCGCGATCAGCTTGCCCTGGTCCTCCTGGCTGGTGGAGAAACCCACGTGGCTGTCAGCTTCCAAGCTTCTGGAACCAAGGTTGGAAGTCATGATGATAATCGTGTTTCTGAAGTCAACCTTCCGGCCCAGAGAATCAGTCATGAAGCCTTCATCCAGAACCCGCAGCAAGACGTTGAAAATTTCCGGGTTGGCCTTTTCCACTTCATCAAAAAGAATGACTGAGTAAGGATGTTCCCGGACCTTGTTAGAGAGCTGGCCCCCTTCTTCGTAGCCAACGTAGCCAGGTGCTGACCCGATCAGCTTGGAGGAAGATTCCCGGTCCATGTACTCTGACATGTCGACTCTGATAATGTTGTCTTCTGAGCCAAAAACTGCCTCAGCCACGGCCTTGGCCAGTTCAGTCTTGCCGACCCCGGTTGGGCCCAGGAAGAGGAAGGAACCGATCGGCCGGTTCTCGTCCTTCAAGCCGCTTCTTGACCGGCGGATGGCATTAGCCACGGCCTTGACGGCATCGTCTTGGCCGATGACTCTTTCATGCAGGATCCCTTCCAGGCGGGCCAGGCGCTTGTTTTCGCTGGTCTTAAGCTGGGTTACCGGAACCCCGGTCCAGATGGAGACCACCTTGGCCACGTCTTCAGCCCCAACGACTGACCGCTTCTCATCCTTGCCGGCCAGCTTCTTGGCAATCTCATTCCGCTTTTGCCGCAAGGCGATTTCCTGGTCACGCAGCTTGGCCGCTTGGGCAAAGTTCTGCTTGGCTGCTTCATCGTTCTTTTGCTTGAGAGTCCGGCTGATTTCCAAATCGATTTCAGCCAGGTCCTTGTCTTCGCCAGTGTCATTAGCCAGCTTAACCGCCGCGCTGGCTTCATCGATCAAGTCGATGGCCTTGTCCGGCTGGTAGCGGTCGGCAATGTAGCGGCTGGACAAGTCAACTGCGGCCTGCAAGGCTTCTTCTGACAAGGCTACCCGGTGGTAATCTTCATACTTGTCCTTGATCCCATGCAAAATCTGCAGGGTTTCCTCTTCATTTGGCTCAGCCAGGCGGACCAGCTGGAAGCGGCGGACAAAGGCCGAGTCTTTTTCCATGTGCTTGCGGTATTCTTCAAAAGTCGTGGCCCCGATCAATTGAATATCCCCGCGGGCCAAGGCCGGCTTCAAGGTGTTGGATGCGCTCATCGCCCCTTCCGCGTCCCCGGCCTTGACCAAAGAGTGGATTTCGTCGACAAAAAGAATGACATTCTTGCTGGCGGTAACTTCCTTGATTAAGCGGTCCATCCGCTCTTCAAATTCACCCCGGTAGCGGGTACCGGCCACCATGCTGTTGACATCCAGTGAAACCACCCGCTTGTCAGCCAGGTCCCGGGGAACCTTTTTAGCAACGATCGCGCTGGCCAAAGCTTCAGCGACCGCGGTCTTGCCGACCCCAGGCTCACCGACCAAAAGCGGGTTATTCTTGGTCCGCCGGGACAGGATCTGAATTACCCGGTCCAGTTCCCGCTGGCGGCCGATCACCGGGTCAATGTCGCCTTCTTTAGCCCGCCGGTTCAAGTCGATCCCGAAGCGGTCCAAAATCGGCGTCTGCGACTGGCTGCTGCCTGCCGCGGCTGGCCGGCTGGCCTGGCTGCTTTCCCCGGTCACCTGGTTGGCGTCGTCCAGTTCGTCTTTCAAATTTTCCAGGTCCACGTCCAGGTTGCGCAGGATCATGGCTGACAGGATCTGCTCACTGGAGACCAAAGCCTGGAGAATGTCAGTCGTTTCGATTTCCTTGCTGGACCGGAGTTCAGAATTCCGCTTGGCATAATCCAGCGCCAAAGTCAGGCGGGGAGAAAATTCCATGTAGCTGGTCGGGGCCGCTGAGCCGTAGCCCGTGTAGCGCTCGATTTCTTCCCTGACTCCGGTCGGCGTCACGTTCATGGTCCGCAGGATCTTGCCGGCCTTACCGTCAGCTTCGATTACCAGGGCCAAAAGGACGTGCTCTGTCCCGACCAGGCGGTGGTGAAACTCCTTGGCTTGTTCCTGGGCAATTTCTAAGACCTGTCTGCTGCTCTTACTGTATGAATTTTGCATATAAAAATCGCCTCACACCGGACCTAGTTGCCTAAAGCTACTGCCGCGATCTGCTCTAAGTACTTCTGGTCCAAATCATCAAAATTGTTTAAATTAGTCGAGTCAAAGTCGTACACGCCCCAAAGGCTGCCATCCCGGTTAAAAACCGGCACGACGATTTCTGAATTGGAGGCACTGTCGCAGGCGATGTGGCCCGGGAAGTCATGGACATTGGCCACGATCTGCGTCTTCTTTTCCAGGGCTGCTTTCCCGCAGACCCCCTTGCCCAGCTGGATGTGCACGCAGGCCGGCATCCCCTGGAAGGGTCCCAGGATCAATTCCCCTTTTTCAAAGCGGTAGACCCCGGCAAAATTTACGTTTTTCATCCCCGCCTTCAAAAGGGCCGAAACATTGCCGGTATTGGCGATCCAGTCGCTCTCCCCGGCCGTCAAGGCCTTGGCCTGCTCAAGCAATAACTCGTACTCTGCCTGACTTGCTGCTGCCATGATTTCCTCCTTCGCGTCTGCCAATAAATAGGTAAAAAGGCAAAAATTGCTATGCTTGCAAGCATAACATTTCCCGATCTTTTCGACAAGCCAGGTGCCCTGCAGATCTATTATAAGGCAAAAAGAAAAGACCCGCTAACTAGCGAGTCTTTGATGAAGCGGAAGACGGGATTCGAACCCGCGACCCCCACCATGGCAAGGTGATGTTCTACCACTGAACTACTTCCGCGATACATTTAT
Source organism: Lactobacillus delbrueckii (assembly GCA_004556255.1). Taxonomy (GTDB): domain Bacteria; phylum Bacillota; class Bacilli; order Lactobacillales; family Lactobacillaceae; genus Lactobacillus; species Lactobacillus delbrueckii_B. The sequence goes on along the minus strand of SFHY01000022.1, from coordinate 130 downwards.
TAGTTTACCAAAAATTTTCTCTTTTGCAAGTCTTTTTTGCCCATAAATGAGAAAAAAGCGCCGCTATAAAGCAACGCTTTGATCACACATTGGCTAATCGGGAATGCAGGATTTGAACCTGTGACCTCTA
>SFHY01000174.1 GCA_004556255.1 Lactobacillus delbrueckii | reverse complement strand
GCTATATCGCCATCACTAGCAGCTTAATTGAATATTTACTGGCTAAACTATTGAGTTTTCAAGGCTTCATAGTTTTTTTGATGTGGGAAGTTTAAGTTATTTATTCTTTTTCTACTTTTTTACTTAATCTGTTTATTTGCCAGCATATTGCTTAAGCTGGTCAAACTGATTCTTCAGTTCCAAGTCTAAGTAATAAGGCTGCTTGACCGGTAGGCCGGCTTGCCCATATAAGGCAAAAAGGTAGGCCAGTTCTTCCTTCCAGCGGCTGATTCCCTCATCCAGGCCATCCGGGCCCTCATTTAAAAGGGTGTGGAGGAAGTGGTTGGCCACGCCGACAAATTTGCCGCCCAAGGCCAGGCCCTTGAAGACGTCCAGCGGATTTCTGACCCCGCCAGAGACGATCAGCTGCTTGGTCAAAGGCGCTGCTAAGAGGGCAGCCAGGGCCGTTGGCAGGCCGCAGTCGTTCAAATACGCCATAGGGTTGGGGTTGCGGGAGTTTTCGATTTGGGCAAAATTGGTGCCGCCAGCTCCCCCGATGTCAAACCAAGTGAAGCCAGCTGACTGCAATTTTTGCAGGCTGACTGGATCCAGGCCGCTGCCGACTTCCTTGACGATGACTGGCACGCCAGCTGCTTCTTTAATCTCCAGCATCCGGTCCAGCCAGACAAAGTCCCGGTCGCCTTCAGGCATGGGGATCTCCTGGGCCACGTTAAGGTGGATCTGCAGGGCATCTGCTTGCAGATCCTTGACGATCTTGGCAGCCGCTTTAGCTGGAGTCAAAGGATTAACATTAGCAAACAAGAGGCCGTCTGGATTGACTTCTCTAGCTACGTAAAAAGACTCCAGCTGGTCCTCTTCCTTGGTCAAGATGCTGGCTGAACCCAAGGCCAGGGCAATTTGCTGCTTATTGGCAATTTCACCCAGCTGCCGGTTGATCTGCCTGGATTTTTCCGACCCGCCAGTCATCGCGTTGATGAAGAAGGGGGCGGCTAACTCTTTGCCAAACCAGGTCGTCTTGACCGCGTTTTTGTCAACCTGGCTTTCAGGCAGGGCCGGGCGGAGCAGGTGGACCTGGTCAAAGGAATTCGTTTTTTGGGCATTAAAAAACATCTGTGTCAAAGCCAGATGTTCTTCTTTTCTTATAGATCTTTGTGACATCGCAATGCTCTTAGTAAGTTAATTCAGATTGGTGAATGTGAAATTCCAGGGGCAGGATGTTGTTCTTGACCCATTCCTTGCGGAGGCGGTCAATATCGGTGTCCTTGTTGACGATGACGATGCCGCAGTCGCCGTTGCCCGCGCCGCTGGTCTTGGCCGCGCCGCCAAACTTGTTGGCGATTTCGATCAGCTCAGTCAAGCGGGGAATTTCGATAGCAATATTGTTGATAGCGGCAAAATGCTGCAGCAAGCGGCGGTTGATGCCGATCTGCTTTTGAATCAAAGCAATATTTGCTTCTTCAAAACCGCGGATCATCTGCAAAACGCACTTGCGTGAGTCTGCCAAAAACTTGGCGTACTCAGTCCGCAGGTTGTTCTTGTTGGCGTTAGTCTTGTCAACCAGGCGGGAAGTTGAAGCCGGCTGCTGGCTCCAGCCAATCAAGAGCTCCATGCCCTTCGGCGGAACCAACTGCTGGATCTTCAGACCTGGCCAGGCTTCACCGACCACCGCTGACAGAGACTTGCTTGCCAGTTCTTCTTTCAGCCAGAGCTTATTGAAGGTCTGGTAGGCGATCCAGCCGCCGTAGACGCTGGCCGCGATATCGCCGGCGCTGCCGTTGCCTTGGACTGAGTAGTGAGAAATTGTGGAGAGCTTGTAAATCAGGTCCTTGCTTGCCTGGACACCGTAAAAGCGCAAGATTGCCTTGACCGTCGCGACCGTGACCGCGGCTGAAGAACCCAGGCCGTACTTCTTGCCATCTGCGGAATCCAGGTCAGAATTGACAAACAAGTCGTAAACGTCCATCTTGACCTTCTGTTCCAGGCAGTATCTTTCAGTGAAAGAAATTGCGGACAGAATGTATTCAAAAGGATTGTCCCGGTTGTCGATCACCATCTTTGACCCCCGTCTGACCCAGTGAATGGAATCTTGGGAGTATTGCTTGGAGTGAATCAAACCAGTATCGCTGCTGCTTGGCTTGATTGACACCCTGACGTATTGGTCAAGGGCGACCAGAATGGCTGGACAATCTTGTTCCAAAACAGCGTATTCCCCGGCAATGTAAAGCTTGCCTGGTGCTTTTTCAGTAATCAAAAAAACTCTTCCTCTTATTCTTTTAATTTTTTCCTTTTTTCTTTTTATATTTCGTCCTAAGACATTATAGCCAATTAAATAAGCTTTAGTCCAACAGAGTGACTCCTGGACCAAAACCTGCCTCAATAATCTTAACACGATCAAAGGAGGACTCAAAGTGCTTAATAATATCTTTAGAATTTTTCCTGCGGCCTTGGCTCAAAAACTTTTGAACGAAGGTTTGATGAATACTGGAATCATTGCCGGCGAATGTCACGATCCTGAAATTGTTGAAAAACTTTTTAAGCCGCATGACAATTTGACTCTCGGAGTTACACTAAAAGCCGACGGTTCCATCGAAAAAGAAATCATTGCTTCTGTCGTTGATTCTGTCTGTGTTTATGCTGAATTTAAGAATGACTGGGCGACTGTGCTTGCGGCATTTAAAAATCCAAGCCTAAAAATGCTTTCGTTTACGATTACAGAAAAAGGTTATGCGGTTACTTCTCCGGACGGAAAAT
>SFHY01000173.1 GCA_004556255.1 Lactobacillus delbrueckii | reverse complement strand
CTTGACCTTCAAGTGCACCACCCTTAATTTCAACAACGTCGAACTTCTTAGCGTAGTCAGCAGCGATCCGGGCAGGTGCAGTAACGTTGTCTTCATCATCAGTGTAGATCACAGCTGATGGACCAACGAATACTGGTGCCAAATCTTCCAAGCCGGCTTGAGCAGCAGCGCGGTGAAGGTAAGTGTTCTTGACAACCTTCATCTTGGCGTTGCTTTCACGCAATTCTGCACGGAACGCAGTAACTTCGTCAACAGTCAAACCAAGGTAGTTGATAACTACGATGGACTTAGCTGACTTAAGTTCTTCTGCAAATTCTTCAACGAATTTAGCCTTAGCAGCGATAATAGCTTGACTCAAAATTATTCACCTCCATAAAATTTTGTAAAATTCTACAAGGCCTAAAAAACTCCATGCCAAGAAAGACATGGAGAGTTTAATAATCTTCATTATCTTCTGGCCTCGGCGGGATTGTATTGAGGCTTTACGCCACCCACGTCTTAGGTTAGAAATTTACTTTATCTAGATTACCATCTGAAACAAGATCTGTCAAACCTTTTTCGCCACTTTTTGCAAAAATCTGCTAAAATTTACTGTAATGACTTTTAGGAGGTACAATTTTGAAGAGTAAACTGATCGACATTTTCTACTTCTTCTTAGCCGGCATTTCCGGCACCCTGGCCGTCTTCAGCATGTTCAAGGACCATTCCGCCGCAAGCATCGCCATGGACGTCTTATTCCTCATTATCAGCGCCTACTTCATTGTCCGCGGCTTCCTGGACATCGAATCTGAAAACAAGAAGCTGAGCAAGAACTGGCAGATCCTCTCCTGGATCGCCTGGTCCCTGCTCCTCTTGGGCGTCATCTTGACCTTGACCGGCTACAAGCTGGGCATCCACGGCCTGGGCTGGGGCGGCTTCGTCCTCTTCCTGCTCTGCTCTTTCGTCGTGCCCGAGCAGGCCAACGACAAGAACTTCCATGTCAAGCGCCGGGACGAGACCGGTTTTGATAACAAAAATTAAGCCTGTTTTTTAGTATTTTTTAATTAATTAAACTAGCAAACGCTTGCAGCCTGCCTTTTGAAAAAGCAGGCGCTTTTTTTGCCCTTTTTTCCCAGCTTTTCCCGGCTATTTCTTCTCTTTCTAAATTGGTCTAGAGTTTTACAAAAAGATCCTTCATGGTATAACTAAGAACATAAATCTGAGCAAACAATTGGTATAGAAATAGAAGCAGAAAGGAAATAAGGATGAACACAGCCAACACAGTTTTCTTAATTATCGCCGCCGTCCTGGTCTTGATGATGACCCCGGGCCTGGCCTTTTTCTACGGGGGTCTGGTCTCCAAGAAAAATGTGGTCAACACCATGCTCTCGGTTTTTATCATCTGCGCTTTAGCCATCGTCTTATTCGTGGCCTTTGGCTATGAGCTTTGCTTCAACGGCAATGTCGCTGGAATTTTTGGTAAAGTCCAGCATATCTTCCTCTCCGGCAGTGACTTGACTAAGGTCGTTTTAAAGGAGCAGGGAATTACCGCCGCCAGCTACCTGCTTTTTGAAATGATGTTTGCCATCATCACCCCCGCCCTCTTCGTTGGAGCCACGGTGGGCCGGATGCGGTTCAACTTCCTTTTGGTCTTCGTCTTCTTCTGGTCAGTCCTGGTCTACTACCCCCTGGTCCACATGGTCTGGGGGAATGGCGGACTTTTGGCCGGCTGGGGAATCCTGGACTTTGCCGGCGGCACGGTCGTTCACATCAACGCCGGGATCACTGCCCTGGGTCCTCTTGGGGACAGCCATCCTCTGGCTGGGCTGGTACGGCTTCAACGCCGGCAGTGCCTTTGGCATGAACCAAACGGCCTTGACTGCCTGCTTAACCAGTACGGTTGCCGCGGCAGCTTCCATGATGACCTGGCTTTTGCTGGAAGAAGCTTTTAACGGCAAGGCCAGCCTGGACGGGATCTGCACTGGTACCCTCTGCGGATTAGTTGGCATCACGCCAGGGGCTGGCTATGAAACTTGCGCCGGAGCCCTCTTCACCGGCATCCTCTGCAGCCTGGCCAGCTACTTCTTTATCAGCCAAGTCAAAGGACGCTTGAGTTTTGACGACCCCCTGGACGCCTTTGGCTGCCATGGCATTTCCGGTATCGTTGGCTCTTTAACCGTCGGCCTCTTTGCCAGTCAAAAAGTTGACCCGGGGATTTCCGCCAGCGGCCTCTTCTACGGCGGCAGCTGGGAACTCTTGGCCAAGCAGGCAGCCGGCACCCTCTTCACCATCGTCTTTACTCTTTTGATGGTCAGCTTGATTACGGCTGTCTTAAAGCGCTTCGTCAACATGCGGGTTTCCGCCCGCGACGAAGAAGTCGGCCTGGACCTCAGTGAGCACGGGGAATTCGCCGACTGCCAGATCAGCGAAAGCCAGGCTATCTTTGTCAAGTAGCAGTACTTTTTCTCAACATCCTATCCATCAAATCCATTCCACTTTATCTTTTATCCTATTCATCAAATCAAAAAGCTTTGGCCTTCTTGCCAAAGCTTTTTCTTTGTTTTACATGTTTTGTTTTAAGGCTAATTAAACGAATACAGCCGCTGCAGGATCAAGTAGGCCCCGCTGACCATCTGCCGCATCGGCAGGACGTCCCGGGAGACAAAATGGCCCACCAGGCGGTGTTTAAAGGACTTGTAGGTCTCCAGGTCATAAGTCTTTAAGAACTGCCATAGCTCGTCCTTTTTGGCAATATACTCCTTCTTCTTGCCCCGGATCAAGATGACACT
>SFHY01000021.1 GCA_004556255.1 Lactobacillus delbrueckii | reverse complement strand
ACTTTTATCTTCGATTTTGGAGATCGATATTCTACCATTAAACTATTTTCTTATATTAAGAAAATATAATTTTTAATAAATATTATTATTATATTAATATTATGTTTAAATTAATTAAACCAACGAAAATGAGCAAAAGATCTATTTTCATAAGCTTTACGATGTATATCATTACGTTTTTGTAAGCAGCGCGTTTTTTTACGCAATTATTTGATTAGTCGTCTTCATAGCCCAGGTGGTTCATGATCAAAGCTGCGGTTTCTTCGATTGACCGTTCAGCCACGTTGATCACGAAGCAGCCCAGCTTCTTGTACAAGGCCATGGCACTGTCCAGTTCGGCATTGATGGAGTCCATGTTGGAGTAGGCCGTGTCTGGATCCATCCCGTAGCTGATCATTCTTTGCCGGCGGATGCGGTTGAGCACCTGCGGGTCGTTGGTCAAACCAATGATCTTCTTCGGGTCGATTTGGTAGATTTCCTTTGGAATGTGGGTTTGCGGCACCAGCGGCAGGTTGGCAACTTTCAGTCCCTTGTTCGCTAAAAGCAGGGAAAGGGGAGTCTTGGAAGTCCGGGAGACCCCTAAAAGGACAACGTCGGCTTCCAAAAAGCCCCGTGGGTCCTTGCCGTCGTCGTACATAACCGCGAATTCCATAGCGGAAATCCGGTTGAAGTACTTGTTGGTCAGCTGGTGGTTGGCCCCAACCACGCCACTTGGCTTCATATGGGTCGTCTGGCTGATAGCTTCAATGATCGGGGACAGGATGTCGATGTATTTAGCCTTGTGTTCCCGGGCAAACTTGATGATCGGCAATTGCAGCTTCTCATCAATCATGCTGTAGACGATGACCAGGTTAGGGTACTGTTCAATTTCTTCCAGGGTAGCGGCCAGCTTCTTTTCATTGGTCATGAAAGGATAGCGGCGGTAGTTGACTTCCGCGTCAGGGAACTGGACGGCAGCCGCTTGGGCATTGTTGAAGGCCGTTTCCCCGGCTGAGTCGGAAATAATGATAATGTTGACTTCCATCTTTTCAGTTTTTTCTGTTTGCTTGTTTTCTGCTTTATTTTCAGTCATATAGATCACCTCATCAACTCTATTATACCGGATAATGCGCTTTCTGGGCCTTAGCCCCAAAAAACTTTTCAAAAAATCTGTCCAGGCTATTGACGATTAGTCGATTTTTGCTATAATTTAGATAAATGTTTATGGCAGCAATGCCAAGAAATGGAAGGAGGGATCACACATGGCTAAGACTATCGTTCACGAAAACGAGTCTATTGATGATGCTCTTCGTCGTTTCAAGCGTTCCGTTTCTAGAAGTGGTACTTTGCAAGAATACCGCAAGCGTGAATTCTACGAAAAGCCAAGCGTTCGCAGAAAGTTAAAATCTGAGGCCGCTCGCAAGCGTAGACATTATTAATCGACTGAAGCTCTCGTGAAAACGGGAGCTTTTTTCTTGCTTATTTTCCGTGTTCTCTTTTGGCCTGAATCGTGTATCATTGGTTTAGAAGAGTATAGTCTGGCGGACAGAGATGTGCTTGCCCGCTGGTTTGAAAATGAAGGAGTTCTTTTATTGGAAAAGAAGTTTTTGCCCCACAGCAGCGAAAATGTCCAGAAGCTGGTGGGCGTAAATGACAGCAATTTGAAGCTGATCGAAGAAGGCTATGAGGTTACCGTTACTGACCTGGGTGGTCAGATCAAGGTCGCTGGACCTGAAGAGCAGGTGGAGACCGTTTTGCGGGTTTTAAAGGCCCTGGACGGGGTAGCCAGCAACGGGATCAATTTAACTCCGGCCGATGTGGTCAGCGCCATGAAAATGGCTGACCGGGGGACAACTGAATACTTTGGCGACCTCTACAAGCAGATCTTGATCAGAGACGCTAAGGGCCGGCCAGTCCGGGTCAAGAATATGACCCAGAAGAGCTATGTTGAAGCCATCAACAAGAGCGACGTGGTCTTTGGGATCGGACCCGCCGGGACAGGGAAGACCTTCCTGGCTGTCGTCTGCGCGGTTGCTGCCTTTAAGCGGGGAGAGGTCTCCAAGATTATCTTGACCCGGCCGGCAGTTGAAGCCGGGGAATCCCTGGGCTTTTTGCCAGGGGACCTTAAGGAAAAGGTTGACCCTTACCTGCGGCCAATCTATGACTCCCTTTATGCCATCTTAGGGCAGGGACCAACTGACCGCTTGATGGAGCGGGGCGTTATCGAGATCGCTCCTCTGGCTTACATGAGAGGGCGGACCCTGGAAGAAGCCTTTGTCATCTTAGACGAAGCGCAGAACACGACTGACGCCCAAATGAAGATGTTTTTAACCCGGCTGGGCTTTAACTCCAAGATGGTGGTCAACGGGGACATGACCCAGATCGACCTGCCTGGCAAGGCTCACAGCGGTTTGATCACGGCCCGCAATATCCTGCAGGGGATCGACCAGATCAAGTTCGTGGAATTCAGCGCGGCTGACATTGTCCGGCATCCGGTCGTGGCAAAGATTATCAAGGCATATGAAGAGGAAGGAAAATAATGCAGGGAATTGACGTAAGCTACAGCGATGAAGTCGGCTTTTTGACTAAGGTAGACCGGGACTGGGAAGACTGGATCATGCAGCTGCTCCTCATGGCGAAAAAGGAAATCGGCAAGGACAATGCCCAGGAAATGAGCATCAACTTTGTTGACGAAGACCGGTCGCAGGCTATCAACCGGGACTACCGGGATAAAGACCGGCCAACCGATGTGATTTCTTTCGCCATTGAAGACGGCGACGACGGCCTGGATCTGGCTATGTTCACCCAGGACCCGGACTTTACCGAAGACATTGGCGACTTGTTCATGTGCCCAAGTGTCATCGAGCGCCACAGCAAGGAATATGGCACCGGCTTTGACCGGGAATTTGGCTACACGATCGTGCATGGCTACTTGCACTTAAATGGCTATGACCACATCGAGCCAGACGAAGCCAAGGAAATGTTCGGCATCCAGGGCAAGGTTTTGGAAGAATATGGCCTGCCCCTTTATCCGGACCAATTAGACGAAGGAAGAGGAAAATAGCATGAACGAGTTGGAAGAAAAACTCTTTTTGCTGGCCAAGGACCATTTGGCGGATGCCTATAGCCCTTATTCCCACTTTCACGTGGCCAGCGCTTTAGTGACGGACGCGGGGGAAATTTTTACCGGGGTCAATATTGAAAACTCTTCTTTTGGCCTGACCAACTGCGCCGAACGGACGGCGATCTTCTCCTGGGTCAACGCTGGCCGGCCGGGCAAGATCAAGTGCCTCTTGATCATCGGCAACACTGACCGGCCAATTTCCCCTTGCGGGGCCTGCCGGCAGGTAATGAGCGAATTTATGGCTCCGGAAACGGAAGTAATTCTGACCGACAGCCAGGGGGACTATGAGCGCTTTACAGTTGAGCAATTGATACCATACCATTTCACAGAAAAGGACATTCAAGATGGGGCAAACAAGTAAACACAAGTCAGGTTTCGTAGCACTGGTTGGCCGGCCAAATGTCGGCAAGTCAACCTTGATGAACCGCTTAATCGGGCAGAAGGTGGCGATCACCTCCGCCAAGCCGCAAACCACCAGAAACAAGATTTCCGGCATCTACACTGAAGATGACATGCAAGTTGTTTTCGTTGACACGCCAGGGATTTTCAAGAGCCATTCCGACCTGGACGAATACATGGACAAGGCCAGCCTGTCTTCATTAAAGGACGTTGACTTAGTCATGTTCATGGTTGACGCTAAAGAAGCCGGCAAGGGCGAGGAATACGTGGCCGGTCTTTTGAAGGATTTGGATATTCCGGTATTTTTGGTCATCAACAAGATCGACCAGGTCCACCCAAATGAGCTTTTGCCAATCATCGACTCCTACCAGGCTGTCGGCAAGTTCGCGGAATTTTTGCCAATTTCCGCCCGGCAGGGCAACGGGGTCGACGACTTGCTCAAGACCTTGAAGGACTACCTGCCAGAAGGACCGCAATACTACGCTTCAGATGAAGTAACCGACCGGCCGGAATACTTCGTGGTGGCAGAAATGATCAGAGAGCAGATCCTCCGCTTGACCGACCAGGAAGTTCCCCACTCAACTGCTGTCTGGGTTGACCAGATGAACCAGCGGATTAATGGCAAATTGCAGATCGACGCCACGATTTTTGTGGAAAAGGACGGGCAAAAGCGGATCATTATCGGGCAAAGAGGGGCCATGATCAAGCAGATCGGGATGCGGTCCAGAAAAGAAATCGAAAATCTTCTGGGCGAGAAGGTTAACCTGAAGCTCTGGGTCAAGGTGCGGCGCAACTGGCGGCAGGACCCGGCCTTCCTCAAGTCCATCGGTTATGACAAGAAGGAACTTTAATGGCCGCTGACCTGCTCGATGTCCACGGCCTGCTTTTTAAAAGGCAGCAGTATAAAGAGGCTGACCTCTTGGCGAAGCTCTGGACCAAGGAACTGGGAATCGTCACCGTAATCGCCAAAGGCGGGATGCGGCCCAAGTCCCAGCTGGCCGCCGCGGTTTTGCCCTTTACGGAAGGGACTTTTGGCATCTTGACCCGCTATAAGGGGATCAGCCAGCTGCGCACTTATAAGAAGCTCAGCCAGCATGACGAGCTTTTCACCGACCTGGACAAGAATGCCTACCTGTCCTATCTTTTTGACTTAGCTGACCATGCCTTCAGCGAGTACCAGAAACTGGGCGAATACTATGACTTATTGCTAGTGGCCTTTAACCGGATCGTGGCCGGCCAGGACCCGGAAATCATTGCCCAAATCGTCCAGCTACAGCTCCTGGCGGCTTTCGGGGTGGCTCCCCAGCTAGGGGGGTGCGTGATCTGCGGCAAGGAAAAAGGAATTTTTGACTATTCAATCGCCGCCGGCGGGGTGGTCTGCAGCGACCATTTCCGTTCTGTTAGCCGCCTGCACCTGTCGCCAAAGGCCACGGCCTTGCTCAGAACCCTGGGCCTTTTGCCAATTACCCGTTTAGGGGAGATCCAGATCGGCGAAGATTTGAAAAAGGAAAGCCGGCGGGCCATCGCCCAGATATATCAAGCAACCGTTGATTTGCACCTGCCCAGCCTCCGCTTTTTGAACGAGGTCCGGGGGAGCTGATTTTCCTAAAAAAACATGAAAAGAAAAGGAATTTGTGGTAAAATAGCCTGTATATTGGTAATGATGAGGAAATAGAAAAGTACCGCGGCAGCGAGTATCGGTTGGTGGAAGGATACAGCGGGAAAAGGCCCCTCTAGCCAAGCTAATTAAGAGCAGGAAGCAAATAGGCTTCCTGAATTAGGGTGGAACCGCGAATAATTTTTTCGTCCCTATGCAAAAGTAAAATTGCATAGGCTTTTTTTATGGCCTTGCATAGGAGGTAACTATGGCACAAAAATTAGATATCCAGACCATGATCTTCAAGCTTGAACAGTTCTGGGCTTCAAAAGGCTGTATGATCATGCCGTCATATGATGAAAACAAGGGTGCGGGGACGATGAGCCCATACACCTTCTTGCGGGCAGTCGGACCTGAACCTTGGAAGGCCTGCTACGTTGAGCCTTCCCGCCGGCCAGCTGACGGGCGCTACGGGGACAACCCGAACCGGCTCTTCCAGCACCACCAGTTCCAAGTCGTTTTAAAGCCGGCTCCTTTGGAAATCCAGCAATACTACCTGGACTCCTTGAAGGTCCTGGGCATTGAACCTTTGGAACACGACATCCGTTTCGTTGAAGACAACTGGGAAAACCCATCCATGGGCTGTGCCGGTGTCGGCTGGGAAGTCTGGCTGGACGGGATGGAAGTTTCCCAATTTACTTACTTCCAAACTGTCGGTGAACTGGACGTCAAGCCAACCATGGGTGAAATCACCTACGGGGTTGAACGTCTGGCTTCCTACATCCAGGACGTCAACTCAGTCTTTGACCTGGAATGGGGCGACGGCGTCCTTTACCGGGACATCTTCAAGGAACCTGAATACGAACACTCCAAGTACGCCTTTGAAGAAAGCGACCAGAAGCAATTGCTGGAATTCTTCGACACTTATGAAAGAATCGCCAAGCGCCTTTTGGGCCAGAACCTGGTTCACCCGGCTTACGACTACATTTTGAAGTGTTCCCACACCTTCAACCTGCTGGACGCCCGCGGGGCAGTTTCAGTAACTGAACGGGCCGGCTACCTGCACCGGATCCGCAACATGGCTCACGAAGTAGCGGTTAAGTTTGTGGAAGAACGTGAAAAGCGCGGCTTCCCATTGTTGAAGAGTGCACAAGCAAAGGCGGAGGCAAGCAATGACTAAAGACTTTTTATTTGAAATCGGCGTTGAAGAAATGCCAGCCCACGTGGTCAGCAAATCAGTCAAGCAGCTGGCTGACAGAACTGGCAAGTTCTTGAAGGAAAACGGCCTGGGCTTTAAGGAAATCAAGACCTACTCAACTCCCCGCCGCTTGACTGTCCTGGTCAAGGACCTGGATGAAAAGCAGGCTGACGTGGACGAAGTCAAGAAGGGGCCGGCCAAGAAGATTGCCCAGGACGCTGACGGCAACTGGACCAAGGCCGCTGTCGGCTTTGCCCGCGGCCAGGGGATGAGCGTCGACGACATCTACTTTGAAGAACTCAAGGGTGTTGAATATGCTTATGTGCACGTGCAAAAGGCCGGCAAGGAAGCCAAGGAAATTCTTTTGGGCCTGGATGAAGTAATCAAGGCCATGACCTTCCCGACCAAGATGCGCTGGGACTCCCAAGACTTTGAATTTGTCCGCCCGATTCACTGGCTTGTTGCCCTTTACGGCAGCGAAGTAGTGCCAGTTCAGTTCCTGGACATCACTGCCGGCCGCAAGACTGCCGGCCACCGCTTCTTGGGCGACAGCGTGGTTTTGGCCAACGCTGACGACTACGTGGAAGCTCTGCGGGACCAATACGTCATCGTTGATGCTGACGAACGCAAGGACATGATTGTTTCCCAGATCAACGACTTGGTAAACAGCCACAACTGGCAGATCAAGCTGGATGCCAGCCTCTTGGAAGAAGTCAACAACCTGGTTGAATACCCGACTGTTTTTGCCGGCTCATTTGACCAAAAGTACCTGGAAATCCCGGACGAAGTCCTGATCACTTCCATGAAGGACAACCAGCGCTACTTTGAAGTCTATGACCAGGAAGGCAAGCTGATCAACTACTTCATCTCAGTCAGAAACGGGAACAAGGACCACCTGGAAAACGTCATTTCCGGTAACGAAAAGGTCCTGGTTGCTCGGCTGGATGACGCGGTATTCTTCTACGACGAAGACCGCAAGTACCCGCTCAGCCACTTTGTTGACCGGATGGACAGCGTTTCCTTCCACGACAAGATCGGTTCAATGGCAGAAAAGATGACCCGGGTCCGGATCATCGGCGACTACTTGGCTAAGAGATTCGGCTTGTCAGCTGAAGAAGTGGCTGACTTTGACCGGGTAAGCGGCTTGTACAAGTTCGACCTGGTAACCCAGATGGTCGGCGAATTCGCTGAACTGCAAGGGGTCATGGGGATGCACTATGCCCGCTTGGCTGGCGAAAACGAAAACGTTTCTGTCGCTATCAAGGAACACTACATGCCAACTACGGCTGAAGGTGACTTGCCGAAGACCAAGGTCGGCGCCCTCTTGTCAGTTGCTGACAAGCTGGACACCATTATTGCCTTCTTTGGTGCCGGGATGATTCCTTCATCATCAAACGATCCATACGCTTTGCGCCGTTACGCTTACGGGATCGTCCGGATCCTTCTGAACGAAAACTGGTCCCTGCCATTTGACCAGGTTGTTCCGGAAATCGTGGAACTTTTGTCTGGCAAGACTCCGGCCAAGCTGCCGCAAGGGGCGGAAGAAGACAAGCAACTTGCTGACTTTATCCGTGACCGGATCAAGCAGTTCTTGCAAAAGAACAACTACCAATACGACGTTATCGACGCCGTTCTGGCTTCAAGCGAACAAGACCCAAGCCAGATCCTGGCCGCTGCCAAGGTCCTGCAGCAGCACCATGACGACGAAGCCTTCAAGCCAGTCGTTGAAAGTCTGACTAGAATCGCCAACATCTTGAAGAAGGCTAAGTTTACCCAGGCTAGTCCGGTTGACCCAAGCTTATTTGAAGACAGAAGCGAACAAGACCTTTATAATGGAGTTGAAGCTTTGGCAAATGTCAAGGACCATGCTGAACTTTACGAAGCCTTCGTTGCCCTGCAAGGGGTAATCGACCGCTACTTCGACGTCAACATGATCATGGCCAAGGACGAAGCAGTCAAGAACAACCGCTTGAGCCAGCTGGCAGCTGTCAATGACCTGGCCAAGCGCTTGGGCGACTTGAGCAAGTTGGTTATCAAGTAAGAAGCAAATTTTTAATAAAGGGTGAGGCAATTGGCTGGAAGAATTTCGGAAGATTTTATCAATGAAGTTCGGGGCAGCGTAAATATCGTTGACGTGATCAGCCAGTATGTATCACTGGAGAAGAGAGGCAAAGACTATGTTGGTCTTTGCCCTTTTCATCAAGAAAAGACCCCCTCTTTCAGCGTCAACCCGGACAAGCAGTTCTTTTACTGCTTTGGCTGCCATAAAGGCGGCAATGTCTACAAGTTCATCATGGAAAAGGAAGAAGTTACTTTTCCAGAAAGCGTTGAAAGAGTAGCGGAATTCGCCAATATCCCTATGCCCCAGGAATACCAGGAGCAGCCGGTCAAGCTGAATCCTTTGATGCAGATGCATAAGGACGCGGCGGACTTTTACCAGCAGGTGCTCATGACTACCAAGATCGGGGAAAGGGGCCTGGAATATGCCAGAAAAAGAGGTCTGGACGATGACCTGCTCAAACACTTTAAGATCGGCTATGCCCCAGGCAAGTCAGACCTGCTCTTGACTTACTTAAGAGGCGAAGGCTATACGGATGACCAGCTGGCGGAAAGCGGCTTGTTTGTCAAGAGCCAGGACGGCCGCCTCTTTGACCGCTTCAGAGACCGCTTGATGTTCCCGATGAGTGATGAAAGTGGCCACCCGGTAGCCTTTTCCGGCCGGAGAATCAGCGATGACCCGGAAGAACCCAAGTACTTGAACAGTCCGGAAACCAGCATCTTCAACAAGTCAGACCTGCTCTTCCACTTTTCAGAAGCCAAGAAGCATGTCAGAAAAGAGGGACACCTAGTCTTGTTTGAAGGACATATGGACGTGATTTCGGCCTATAAGGCCGGGGTCAAGACCGGGATTGCCTCCATGGGGACCAGTTTGACCCAGCAGCAGGTCTATATGATCCGCCGGATCACCAAGCAAGTCGTCATCAACTATGACGGCGACGATCCAGGCCAGCACGCCACTGAACGGGCGGTGGGCCTCTTCAAGCAGGCCGGCAACTTTGACCTGGGCATCGTGATCCTGCCTGACAAGCTCGACCCGGACGAATATGTCAAGCAGTACGGACCAGACAGCTACCAGGCCGCGATTAGAGGGGCTATTTCGACCACTGACTTTTTCCTGCAGCGCTTGAAGAAGAAGTACAACTTAAACAATGAGCGCGAGCAGGTGGCCTATTTAAGCGAGGCAGTAGCGGAAATCGCCGCCTTGCCCAACCCGGTTGAACAAGACCTTTATGTCGGCCGCCTGGCCAAGGAAACTGGAGTCTCCCTGGATGCCTTAAAGGTTAACTTGTCCAGGGCCCGCCGCAAGCAGCGCCGGGTGGACCAGCATACCAGCAGCGAAATCCTGCCCGAGCCGGCCCCCTTGGCTCCAGCCGCGGATCCGCAGCCGGTCACCCGGGCGCTAAAGGCCCAGCAGCGCCTGCTTTATGCCTACATCTATTCTGATGAGGCCCGGGACTACTTGATTGTCAACGGTTTTGTTTTTCCAAACCCGGAATACGAGCGCCTGGCCAAACTTTGGCTCAATTACATTGAAACTCATGAAAATGTTTCATTGAGCGGCTTTTTGGATTTTATTCCTGAAGAACTTCAGAGTATAATTGTTAGTACTGATATGACCGGGCTACCAGGGGAAATCACCTTGGAAGAGCTCGAGGCGCAGGTTCGGGTACTAAACCTGTGCAAGATAGATGATGAGATCGACCGCCACATGCAGGCGATTGCAGACGCGCGTCGGCGAAACGACCAAACGGCAATTTTGCTGGAAACACAGGCAATTTTGCAGCTAAGGCAACTGAAGCTGCAGGAAGAGGAGGCAGTTAGTGACAGAAGAAAAGCAAACCAAGGCCAATGAGATGTCCCTGGAAAAGGCGGTGAAGCTGGTTGTTGAAGGAGTAAAGGCCAGCCACCAAATCACTGAAGCTGCTTTCGAAGACCGCTTGATCAAGCCCTACAAATTAGAGGGCAAGGCCGTCGACCAGCTGGTCCAGGAATTTGAAGACAACGGGATCAGCATTGTTGATGAGGATGGCAAGCCTTCCAAGCTGGCTCTGACCAAGCAGAAAAATGTTGAAAAGGCGGAACTGAACAATATGGCCGCCCCGACCGGGATGAGGATGAATGACCCGGTCAGAATGTACTTAAAGGAAATCGGCCGGGTCAACCTTTTGACCGGTGAGGAAGAAGTCGCTCTGGCCAAGCGGATTGAGGCCGGCGATGAAGAGGCCAAGCAGGAACTGGCTGAAGCCAACCTGCGTTTGGTTGTCTCGATTGCCAAGCGCTATGTTGGCCGTGGGATGAACTTCCTGGACTTGATCCAGGAAGGGAACATGGGCCTGATGAAGGCGGTCGACAAGTTTGACTACCGGCTGGGCTATAAGTTCTCCACTTACGCGACCTGGTGGATCCGGCAGGCCATCACCCGGGCAATTGCCGACCAGGCCCGGACGATCAGAATTCCGGTCCACATGGTGGAAACCATTAACAAGCTGATCCGGATTCAGCGCCAGCTCCTCCAGGATTTAGGCAGAGACCCGGAACCGGAAGAAATCGGGGCGGAAATGGACTTGCCGGTCAAGAAGGTCAGGGAGATCTTGAAGATTTCCCAAGAGCCGGTTTCTTTGGAGACCCCGATTGGGGAAGAAGACGACTCCCACTTAGGCGACTTTATCGAAGACAAGGACGCGATGAGTCCCGAACAGCACGCGGCCAATGAGATGCTGAAAGAGCAGCTGGCCGAGGTTTTGGATACCTTGAGTGACCGGGAAGAAGAAGTCCTCCGTTTGCGTTTTGGCTTAGATGATGGCAAGACCAGGACTTTGGAAGAAGTCGGCCAGCAT
Source organism: Lactobacillus delbrueckii (assembly GCA_004556255.1). Lineage (GTDB taxonomy): Bacteria > Bacillota > Bacilli > Lactobacillales > Lactobacillaceae > Lactobacillus > Lactobacillus delbrueckii_B. The sequence continues at coordinate 2,886 of SFHY01000021.1, read as the reverse complement.
TTTGAAGTGACCCGGGAACGGATCCGGCAAATTGAGGCCAAGGCCCTCAGAAAGCTCCGCCACCCGAGCCGGAGCAGCCAGTTGCGGGATTTCTTAGATTAATGTGCAGCGTGATGCTGCTGTGATAGAGTGAAGGCAATCAAATGACAGACAAAGCTAAGCAGACAGGAAAGGCAGACCAGGTATCCCTGGCTGATGCCGTTAAGTTAGTTGTTAAGGATGTCAAGAAGAGCAAGCAAATTTCTGAAAAGGAATTTACCGACCGCTTGCTGAAGCCTTACCAAATTGAAGGCCGGGCGGTCGATCAGCTGGTGCAGGAATTTGAAGATAACGGGATCAGCATTGTCGATGATAAGGGCGAACCGTCCAAATTGGCCCTGGCCAAGCAGAAAAACGTGGAAAAGGCAGAGCTGGAACACTTGTCAGCCCCAGGCAGCCGGATGAATGACCCGGTCCGCCAGTATTTGAAGCGGATCGGCCGGGTTAGTCTGCTCAGCGGGGATGAAGAAGTCCAGCTGGCCAAGCGGATTGAAGCCGGAGACCAGGAGGCCAAGGATGAACTGACCAATGCCAACCTGCGTCTGGTGGTTTCCATTGCCAAGCGCTATGTTGGCCGGGGGATGAGCTTTTTGGACCTGATCCAGGAAGGGAACATGGGCCTGATGAAGGCGGTCGACAAGTTTGACTACCGGTTGGGCTTCAAGTTTTCTACTTACGCGACCTGGTGGATCCGGCAAGCAATCACCCGGGCGATTGCTGACCAGGCCCGGACGATCAGAATTCCGGTTCATATGGTGGAAACCATTAACAAGCTGATCCGGATCCAGCGGCAGCTTCTCCAGGATTTGGGCAGAGACCCGGAACCAGAAGAAATTGCCGCGGAAATGGACCTGCCGGTCAAGAAGGTCCGGGAGATCCTCAAGGTGGCCCAGGAGCCAGTTTCCTTGGAGACACCGATTGGGGAAGAGGATGACTCCCACTTAGGCGATTTTATCGAAGACAAGGACGCGACCAGCCCGGAACAGCACGCGGCCAGTGAAATGCTGAAGGACCAGCTGGCGGAAGTGCTTGACACTTTGACCGACAGAGAGGAAAATGTATTGCGTCTGCGTTTTGGTCTGGATGACGGAAATCCCCGGACTTTGGAAGAAGTCGGCCGGGTCTTTGGCGTGACCCGGGAGCGGATCCGGCAGATCGAGGCCAAGGCCTTGCGCAAGCTGCGGCACCCTAGCCGGAGCAACCAGTTGCGTGACTTTTTAGAGTAGTAAATTTTTAGCAGAATAAGAACAGGGCGGATTGAATGGCAAAAGAAAATGCTTCTAACGTAAATGATTTTCCACTGGAAAAAGCAATTAAAATGGTGATTACCGGTTTAAAGAAGACCAAGCAGATCAGCGAAAAGGACCTGAAGGCCCGGCTCTTGCTACCGTATGGTCTGAATGATGCCGAAACTGCCAAGCTGGTAGAAGAGTTTGCGGACAATGGGATTAGTATCGTTGACGACCAGGGTGAACCGTCTGCTCTGGCCCTCAAGGCGGAAGAAGAAGCTGAAAAGAAAGAACAAAAAGAACTGGTCGCTTCCAGTGACAATGACCGGGTTTACGACTCGGTCCGGATGTATCTGAAGGAAATCGGCAAGGTCCCGCTTTTGAGCCGGGACGAAGAAGTAGAAGTAGCCAAGCGGATTGAAAACGGCGATGAGTCAGCCAAGGATGAGCTGGCCGCCGCCAACCTCCGTTTGGTAGTCTCCATTGCCAAGCGCTATGCCAAGCACAATGGGAAGATGGGGATCCTGGACTTGATCCAGGAAGGCAATATCGGCCTCATGAAGGCAGTTGACAAGTTCGACTACTCCAAGGGCTTTAAGTTTTCAACTTATGCTACCTGGTGGATCCGGCAGGCGATTACCCGGGCCCTGGCTGACCAGGACCGGATGATCAGAATCCCGGTTCACGTGGTGGAAAGCATCAACAAGATGAACCGGATCCAGCGGACCCTGCAGCAGGACCTGGACCGGGATGCCAAGCCGGAAGAGCTAGCCGCGGAAATGAATGAACCTTTGCAGAAGGTGCAGGAAATTATCACGGTAGCCAAGAACCAGGAAACCGACTCTTTGGACAAGCCGGTTGGCGAAGAAGGGGACTCACAATTGGGTGACCTTCTGGAAGACAACAAGGCAGTCAACCCAGAAGAATACACTGCTTTTGAAATGCTGAAGGATCAACTGTCCGGCATGATGGGTGAGTTCTTGACTGACAGAGAAGCCAAGGTCTTGAAGCTGCGCTTCGGCCTGGAAAACGATGAGCCGCATACCTTGGAAGAAGTTGGCCGCAGTCTGGGCGTTACCCGGGAACGGGTCCGGCAGATTGAAGCCAAGGCTGTCAAGAAGTTGAAGCACCACTCAGACCTGCTCCAGGACTACTTCTCAGCAGAATAGACTAAGCACAAAAAAGCGATCAAGATCAGAGCAGATCTTGGTCGCTTTTCGCGTTTTCGTTAAGAGATTAAGTAGCAATAAGAATTAGAGAAGATTAGTCGAGGTCAGTCCCGTTGGAGGCAATGACCTTCTTGTACCAGAAGAATGAATCCTTGCGTGAACGCTTCAAAGTACCTTCACCAGCGTCGTTCTTGTCAACGTAGATGAAGCCGTAACGCTTGTCCATTTGACCAGTACCAGCAGAAACTAAGTCGATGCATCCCCATGGAAGGTAACCCATCAAGTCAACACCATCGAGTTCAACTGCCTTTTCCATTTCAGAGATGTGGTTTCTCAAGTAGTCAATTCTGTAATCATCGTGAATTGAACCATCTGCTTCAACCTTGTCGTAAGCACCAAGACCATTTTCAACGATGAACAATGGCTTGTGGTAGCGATCAGTTAGGTGG
>SFHY01000172.1 GCA_004556255.1 Lactobacillus delbrueckii | reverse complement strand
GAATTATATCAAGCGAACAAAGGCCTTGTGCTTTTTTATTGGCTAAACTATTGAATTTTCAAGGTACAAGCCCACTTTTGTAAGTGGGAAGTTTAAGTACCAATCCGTTTTCAGGGGGCTATTAAAGGTGCTTAGCAAATTTTTGGCAGTAATTATCGGCTATTTGTTTGGCAACTTCATCAGCGCCATGTTCGTGGGCAAGTATTACTTGCACAAGGATCCGACCAAGTACGGGTCAGGCAACCCGGGCACGGCTAACATGGGGGCGGTTTTCGGCAAGAAGGCGGGGATTCTGACCTGCATCGGCGACTTGCTTAAGACCCTGCTGGCCATTTGTCTGGTCTATGCCATCTACCACCAGCACTTGCTCACGGCTTATACGGGCCTGGGCGTGGTCTTAGGCCACTGCTTCCCGGTCTTTAACCACTTTAAGGGGGGCAAGGCGGTGGCCGTGACGGCCATGGTCACGGTTCTCTACGACTGGCGGGCGGGGCTTATTACTCTTTTAGTAGCCCTGGTCTTGACCGCAATTATGCAGAACCTGACTATCCCGCCTTTGGTTTTCATGCTGTCTTTCAGTATTTACCAGCTGACCAGGTCACTTGAGCCTGGCCTGGTTTTCTTGATCATGACGGCGGTCATGGCCTTTAAGTTCCGCTACGATATCCGGGACTTTTTCACGGGCCATGGCAAGCGGGTCGATATTTTGTATACGATCAAGAAGAAATTGGGAATTTTGAAATAATTTCTTGATCATTTTTTAAAAAAAGCTGGGTATAATGGATAATGAATTTGCAAAAGAAAGAGAATAATTCCGATATCGATGAGTGAACAAACACAATCCAGAAAAACTCATAACCTGCTGAAGTACGGCTTTCTGCTGCTGGCAGCTCTGGTGCTTTTGCTGCAGATGTTTAATTTCAAGAGCAGCATGCTGAAAAGCTCAATTACCTACCTGCGCCACCTGCCGCTAATCGTGGAAAGCGCGACCTACTGGTTTATTCCAATGGTCTTCGGGGCCGTTTACAGCAAGCGCAAACTGCGCTTTAACGAAGGCTTCAAGGCCTGGGCCATCATGGAAGTAACCCTCCTGGCCTACTACCTTGTCTTCTTTATCTCCAAGCCATGGCACTTAAATGCCTGGCGCTTCTGGGGCATCCTCTTCCCGATCCTGACCTCGACTTCCGTTTTAATGACGGGCCTGGTCTTCGGCCTGCTGGTGCAGCCGGTCATCTATGACTGGCAGGAGAAGTTCAGCAAGAAGCAGAGCTTGATCATTTTGATCGCCTTGACCTTGCTGGGCTTTACCCTGTCGGCCGGGACTTATGAGATGAACTACTCCATCTATGGTCTCTACCTGGCTCTGCCATTTGCCTGGGGGATGTTCTTAGGGAAGGTTGACTTCTCTGTTAAGCAAACGGTCATCTTTATTGTGGCCGGCATCCTTTCCCTTGGCCTGGTAATCGTCGGGGTAGCCGGTTTTAACGCCGTTTACTGGTCACAGATCATGTCCTGGCGGGCCAACCCGTCATCATGGAACTACCAGTTCTTGATCAACGTGACCTCACCCTTCATCTTTATCATTGCCTTGGCCGCCTTCGCTTTTGCCCGACCGGCCATCAAGGCTTTGGAAGCAAAGGACCTGGACTTCCTGGTTCCGCTGATCGTCTTCATGCAGGTACCAGACGCCGACTCCTTTATGTCGTCCTTTAAGTACGGCACTGGCAGCCGGCAATTGAACCGGATGATCACGATTTTGATCATGCTGGCCATTGCTATTGCCTGGCACTGGCTGATTGAACGCTACTTGTGGCGTTTCAAGCCAGTTAAGCGGGTCAACCGCTTCTTGTACGAAAGCAAGAGCTTCGGGGCTGCAGCTGAAGGGGCCTTTAACCGTCTGTGGGGCTGGATGAAGTACCACCGGACCAATCTTTTGACCTGGACCTTCTTCTTTATCCTGTCCTTCGCCTCCTTCCTGGTTGAATCCGACAACATGCGGATCCAGATCACGACTGCTTCCAACGTTAACGCCGTAGTCTGGCTGGTTGGGACCAAGCTGGGGGCCTTGATTTTGACGACGATCTTTATCGACGCCTTCTTCACCATCCTTTACTTCGTCACGACCAGATACTGGGTTTCCCTCATCACGACTTCCACGGTCGTGATCGGTTGGGCGGTTGCCAACAAGATCAAGCTTGACCTTCGGGGCGAGCCAATCTACCCAAGTGAACTGTCTGAAGTAACCAACGCTGACAGTTTGCTGAGCATGATCGGGGGGCAGAAGACCTTGATCATGATCCTGCTGGCTTTGGCTGCCGTTATTGCCTTGATGGTCTTCTGCGAAGTCAAGTTCAAGGTTAAGAAGCGCGGCAACTGGAAGCGGCGGGGGATGTGGGCCCTGGCCAGCCTGGCCCTCTTCATGACACCAACGTGGTTTAACCACCAAGGCTCAGCCATCTACCGCTTGAACCGGGCCTTTGACAACAAGCAGTCCTTCCGGAACCCGGAAAGAGATATCCAGGTTAACGGGCCAATTTTGAACTTCCTCAACTACATCGACTTGCAGATCATGGACAAGCCAAGCAACTACTCCAAGAGCCAGATTCAGAAGCTCTATGAGAAGTACCAAAAGGTGGCTGACCAGATCAACAAGACCCGGACTAACGATTTGTCCAAGCAGACCGTTATCTTTAACTTGAGTGAAAGTTTCATCGATCCATATACCTTCCCGACGATCAAGTTCGCTAAGGGAACCAAGGACCCGATTCCTTACATTCACTCACTGAAGAAGACTACCA
>SFHY01000171.1 GCA_004556255.1 Lactobacillus delbrueckii | reverse complement strand
AATCAAACCAGTACTACCTTGACGCGGGCATCGCGGTCGTTCACAAGAAGCCGACCCCGATTCAGATCGTCAAGGTCGACTACCCAAAAAGATCGCGGGCCGTCATCCGCGAGGCCTACTTTCGTCAGGCCTCAACGACTGACTACAACGGCGTCTATCAAGGTTACTACCTTGATTTTGAAGCCAAGGAGACGCGCAACAAAACTTCTTTTCCTTTAAAGAACTTTCATGAGCACCAGATCCTGCACCTTGAGCAGTGTTTGGACCAGGAGGGGATTTGCTTTGCCCTTATCGGCTTCATGACCCTGGAGCGCTACTTTGTCACCCCGGCATCTTTTTTGATTCAAGCTTGGCAAAACTGGAAGGCTGCCGGCAAGAGTTCCATGACTCTTGCTGAAATCGAAGCTAACTCCTTTGAAATTAAAAGCGGATTCCGGCCAGCCCTGCCCTATTTAGAGGCGGTCGACCGGATCATTGCGGATAGGAAACAAGAACATGGCAACAAATAGTCCAGAGCAAAAGAACACGCGGATGGCGCGCCTCCATGCCAATGACGGCGCCAAGAAGGCCCGGCCTGTTCTGCGGGTAATTAAATGGCTTTTTCTGCTCTTTTTCTTGCTGATCATCTCCGGCGTCGGCGTCTTCGCCTACTACGCTAAAGACGCGCCGAGCATCAGCACCGCCAAGCTGCAAAGCGGCGGCACATCAAGTTTTTACACTACCGACGGCAAGTTTTTAATGTCACTGGGTTCACAGACCCGGGTCTATGCTAAAGACTCGGCCATTCCCCAGACTTTGAAAGACGCGGTCGTCTCTATCGAAGACAAGCGCTTCTACTCTGAAAGCCTGGGGATTGACCCCCTCCGGATCGTGTCGTCTTTCTTGACCAACGTCAAGAGCTCCAGCACCGTGGCCGGCGGGTCCACCATCACCCAGCAGCTGGTCAAATTGACCTGCTTCTCAACCGCCAGCTCCCAGCGGACCTTGTCCAGAAAGGCCCAGGAAGCCTGGCTGGCCATGAAGGTGGAAAGAGAATACAGCAAGGACCAGATCCTGGAATTTTACATCAACAAGGTTTACATGAACTATGGGACCTACGGGATGGGGACTGCAGCCAACTACTACTATGGCAAGTCCCTCAAGCAGCTGGACCTGGCCCAGCTGGCTCTTTTGGCCGGGATGCCTAACGCCCCGGTGGCTTACAACCCTTACCTTTATCCAAAGAAGGCTAAGTACCGGCGGGACCTGGTTCTTAAGGCCATGTATGACAACAAGAAGATTACTAAGAAGCAGTACCTGGCAGCCAAGGCTGAAGACGTACAGAAGGGCCTTAAGAAGCACACGACCAGCACTGAATCCAAGCTGCGCAAGGTCGACGACGCCTACATCAAGGAAGCAATTGCTGAAGTGCAGGCTGACGGCTACGACCCATACAATGACAACCTAAAGATCACCATCAACATCAACCAGGCTGCCCAAAACAAACTTTACTCCCTGGCTAACAGCGGCAGCGTTGCCTTTACCAGCAAGAAGATGCAGATCGGGGCCACGGTCATCAACCCGAAGAACGGACATGTTATCGCCATCCTCGGGGGCCGGAAGTTGCCGTCAGTCCAGCTGGGACTTGACCGGGCGGTCCAGACAGGCCGGTCAACCGGGTCAACGATCAAGCCGGTCTTAGACTACGCTCCAGCAATTCAATACCTCAACTGGGGAACCAGCCACATCCTGCAGGATACCAAGTACACCTACCCGGGCACTAATATCCAGCTTCATGACTGGGACAACACTTACCAGGGGGCAATGAGCATGCGCTATGCCCTGGTTCAGTCCAGAAACGTGCCGGCCGTCAGAGCCTTGAATGAAGTCGGGATTTCCCGGGCCTCGCTTTTTGCTAGAAAGCTGGGCGTGAACGTCAGTGCCAATGCTGGTCTTTCAACAGCGATCGGGGCTGACGCCTCCAGCTTGCAGATGGCGGCTGCTTATGGGGCATTCGCAACGATGGGCGTTTACAGAAAGCCGCAATTCGTCTCCAAGATCGAAACGGCTGACGGGCAGGTCCGCAAGTATGACTCTGCTGGCAAGCGGGTCATGAAGAAGTCAACTGCCTACATGATCACCGACATGCTCAAGGGCGTCTTCACCAGCGGGGCCGGGACCACGGCCAAGGTCAGCGGGATCTACGAGGCCGGTAAGACCGGTACGGTTAAGTACTCTGACTCCGACCTGGTTAAGTACCCAAGCTACAGCTCAACGCCAAAGGATTCCTGGTTCGTTGGCTACACCAAGCAGTATTCAATCGGGATCTGGACAGGCTATGACAATTTGAAGGACGGAACGATCTCCGGAGTCGGCCAGTACTCAGCCCAGCTGATCTACAAGTACATGATGTCCTACTTGATGGCTGACGAAGACAGCACAGACTGGGAAAAGCCAGAAACCGTCGTCAAGAAGCGGATTGTCAAGAATACTGAAGACGAAGTAGCCTCCCCTGGCCAGTCCTACACTTGGGAACTCTTTGTCAAGGGGCATTCGCCGACTGACGCTGACTATGTCTCCTCAAGCAGCGATACTTCTACTGCTTCCAGTTCAGCCGTAACTTCCAGCGTTAAATCAAGCTCAAGTTCCAGCTCCTCGAAGAGTAGCTCGAGCTCTAGTTCAAGCGAGAAGTCCTCGTCTTCATCCAGCTCCTCAAGTTCAAGCTCAGCTTCCTCCAGCTCAGCTGCTTCTTCCAGCCAGAGCAGCGAGGCGCCGAAGACTGAAGAAAATAAGCAAGACAACAATAATAATGATAACAAGCAGGATAACTAAGCTGCTGAGTTAATAAT
>SFHY01000170.1 GCA_004556255.1 Lactobacillus delbrueckii | reverse complement strand
GCTCTTCCGATCTCACCCTTCCAAATGGTAAAAGCCCGCAGGAAGGAATTCTGTCAAAAGGCGCCAAAAAGCCAGGACAACTTGCCCTGGCTTAACAGCGATTAATCCTAATTTTCTTCCGCCAGCTTGCCTCTGACCTCATCAACCTGCTTTTGGACTGACTCCGGTGTCGGTCCTCCCAAAGAAGTCCGCTTGGCCAGGCAGTTATGCAGGTCAATTGCCTGGTACAAGTCTTCCTCAAACAAGTCGCTGTAGCCCTTGTAAGTTTCAAGCGGCAAGTCTTCTAAAACCGTGTCCTGGTCGATGCACAAGGCCACCAATTGTCCGGAAATATGGTAGGCATCTCTAAATGGCATCCCCTTCTTAGTCAAATAGTCCGCCAAGTCCGTCGCGTTGATAAAGCCCTTCTGCGCCGCCTGGTGCATGGCCTTCTTATTAGCTTCCAAGGTCTTGATCATCGGAATAAAAGTCTCCAGGCACAGCTCAACATTATCGATGGCGTCAAACAAGGCTTCCTTGTCTTCCTGCATGTCCTTATTGTAGGCCAGGGGCAGTCCCTTCAAAGTCGTCAAAATCGCCATCAAGTCCCCGTATACCCGGCCGGTCTTCCCCCGGGCCAGTTCGGCCATATCAGGATTTTTCTTCTGCGGCATGATGGATGACCCAGTCGTATAAGCATCCGCCAGGCGGACAAAGTGAAATTCCCAAGATGACCACAAGATCAGCTCTTCGCTTAAGCGGGAGAGGTGCATCATCACTAGCGCCAAATCACTTAAATCTTCCACCACATGGTCCCGGTCGCTAACCCCGTCTAAACTGTTGGCTACCGGAGCCTTAAAGCCCAAAAGTTCCGCTTCATAAACCCGGTCGATCGGGTAAGTCGTCCCGGCCAGGGCGCAGCTGCCGATTGGCGAATAATTCATCCGCTCTTCCATCTGCCCGAGACGTTCCAGATCCCGCATGAACATGTAAGCATAAGCCATCAGCTGGTGGCCAAAAGTGACCGGCTGGGCCCGCTGCAGGTGGGTGTAACCCGGCATGAGGCTGGCCTTGTACTTTTCTGCCTGGTCGCAAAGAGCCGCCACCAAATCCTTTAAAAGTTGCTTGATCTGCCCGTTTTCTTCCCGCATGTACAAGCGGATATCCAGGGCCACCTGGTCGTTTCTTGACCGGGCCGTGTGCAGCATCTTCCCGTCCTGGCCGATCCGGTCAGTCAGGGTCTCTTCAATGAACATATGAATGTCTTCAGCGGCCGGATCGATTTCCAGCTTGCCGCTATTTAAGTCAGCCAAGATGCCCTCCAGGCCGGCAATGATTTTCGCACTTGCTTCTTCAGGAATAATCCCCTGCTTGGCCAGCATCTTGGCATGGGCAATGGAGCCAGCTATGTCTTCTGGATACATTCTTTGGTCAAAACGGATGGATGAGTTGAAGTCGTCCGCGATCTGGTCAGTCTTACCGGAAGTTCTGCCGGCCCACATTTTTTTCATATCACAATCACCTAATCTAAAAAACTTGTCCCATCTTACTTCTTCTTAGCGTCCAGCTTGGCTTGCACCTGGATCGGCAGCCCGAAGAGGTTGATAAAGCCAGCGGCTTCCGCCTGGTCGTAGTCTGATTCGTCAAAAGTTGCCAGTTCAGTTGAGTAAAGGCTGTTTGGCGAAGTTACCCCGGCCTTGATGATGTTGCCCTTGTAAAGCTTCAATTTGACCGTCCCGGTCACGCATTCCTGGGTCTTGTCGACAAAAGCAGCCAGTGCTTCTCTTAATGGGGTAAACCATTGTCCGTCATAAACCAGTTCCCCGTATGTAATGGCCAGTTCAGACTTCTTGTGCTGAACCTGCTTGTCCAGGGTGATGGTTTCCAGGTACTCGTGGGCAAAGTAGAGAATGCTGCCGCCTGGAGTTTCATAAACCCCTCTTGACTTCATCCCGACTAAACGGTTTTCGACCAAGTCCAAAAGGCCAATCCCGTTTTCCCCGCCGACCTTGTTCAGCTTCTCCAGCATTTCCATTAAAGGCATTTCCTGCCCGTTTAAGGCAACCGGCACGCCCTTTTCAAAGTCCAGCTGCAGGTAAGTTGGCTTGTCCGGGGCATCCAGCGGTGACACGCCCATTTCCAAAAAGCCCGGTTTTTCATAAGTTGGCTCAAGACTCGGATCTTCCAAATCCAGCCCTTCATGGCTTAAGTGCCAGAGGTTCTTATCCTTAGAGTAGTTGGTCTCCTTGCTGATCCGCAAAGGAACATTATGAGCGGCGGCGTAGTCGATTTCATCTTCTCTGGAAACCAGGTCCCATTCCCGCCAAGGAGCAATGATCGGCATGTCCGGGGCAAAGTGCTTGATCCCTAATTCAAAACGAACTTGGTCGTTGCCTTTACCGGTTGCTCCGTGGGCAATCGCGTCAGCCCCTTCCTTAATCGCTACTTCCGCCAGGGCCTTGGCGATCAAAGGACGGGCGTTGGCCGTCCCCAGCAGGTAGCCTTCGTACTTGGCATCAGCCTTCAGACATGGCAGCAGGTAATCGTTGACATATTCTTCTTCCAAGTTGGCCACGACCAGCTTGGCCGCCCCGGAGTTCTTGGCCTTTTCCTCCAGCCCTTCCAGTTCATCCCCCTGGCCGACATTGGCTGAGACCGCGATAATTTCCGGGTTGTTGTAGTTCTCCTTCAACCAGGGAATAATCACGGAAGTGTCCAGGCCGCCGCTGTATGCCAATACGATTTTCTTGATCTTGCTCTTGTCGATGTTCATTAATATTCTCTCCTGTAAAATTCTAACTTGCTTTTAATCTGTTCCGTTAGTCCGCCTCA
>SFHY01000020.1 GCA_004556255.1 Lactobacillus delbrueckii | reverse complement strand
ACGACTACTCCGTCGAGTAATCATCCAACACTAGATTAGTATGTTTTGTTGTCTAATTTTTACTATTTACACACGAATTTATACTGAACCGAAAAAAGCTCAAATCCAGCAATCATGCAGGATTGAGCTTTTTACAGATTATTAATGAACCAGTCAATGACCTTGTTCCAAAAATGCTTCCAGTGGTATGAGACCAGTTCCCAGCCGTGCAGGCGGTTGTCATAGTAGACTCTTTCCCCGTCCGGGCTGGTGATGACAAGGTCTTTGAAGGCTCCGTCATAAACGTCGTCAGCGATATTGCGCTGGCTTTGGCCAAATCCGCCAAAAGCACTCTCCAGGGCCACCCCGCCGGCTGCTTGCTCCTTGATCTGCCGCTGGCAGAGCTTTTGGCCATTAACCGTTAAAGTTAAGCTGTTTCCTTTTACGATCAGCTCAGCTTTAACATCACCTGGATCTTGGATCTGGATTTCCGGGACATACTCCTTTGCCCCTTCTTTGACGCTCTTAGCCTTCTGCCGCTTCTTTTTAAAAGCCTTGAGCTTGTATAAAGAGGCAGTGGTGCTGTTTTGGGCAAAGCGGCCGCGGACATTCAGTTCTGAACTTAAAGCCGCCCGCTTGTCTTCGGGCACGGAGACCGGCTTGTCGTCCTCCAGCTTGAACATGTCAGCCTTGTACAGGGGCTTGATTGCCCCGCCCTGCTTTTGCCGCAGGTAAAGAATGTTGTTTTCTAAAGACAGAGACAGGTAGCTGGAAAAGTTGTGCTTGCATGACGCCGTCCATGGAATGGGGCGGGTCCGCCCCCTTCCGGTAGGCAGTCATCTTATTTTCATTGATGTCAAAGCCGATCACCTTGACCTTTTTCGCAAATTCCACGGCCAGGGGCAGGCCGACGTAACCCAGGCCTACCACGCAGAGCTTGCCCTGCCCTTTGGTCAGTTTGTCAAAAATCTTCATTTTCCTAGTCCCCTCTTTTATCTTTAGCTAATTGCTTTCTTTTGCTCTTTGCCGGTAATATGCTGCCGTATACTGGTCAACCCGGGCAAAGCGGTAGCCAGCTTTTTTCCAAACAGGAATCATGATATCCAAAACCAGGGCGGTATACTTGGCATTTTCCAGCATGTGCATGACGATCACGCTGCCGTTTGTAACCTTGTAGTCATTGTCATCCTTGCCCGACCCGTATTTCAGATCGTTCAAGTACTTTTGGAAGCTGGTCTGTTCATAGTCATTGGTTGAAACATCGCCGGAAACCGCGTACTGGAAGCCCACATCAAAGACTGCTTCCAGGCCCTTTTTGGAAACTTCCAAAGTTGGCGGCCGGAAGTCCAAGGACAGGGCCTTTTTCCCAGCAACTTGGACATTGCCGACATACTTGTTCAGCTTCTGGTAAGACTTAGCCAGGTCTTCGCGCATGGCCGCGGTCTCCTTGGCCGTCAAATTGTGGTAGGCACTCTTTTTGCTGGTCGCAAAAGGCACGTGCGAGTTGGAGTGGCCAGCGATTTCATGACCGTCAGCCGCGATTGCCCGCAGCAGGTTGGGATTTTTGTCCACGTTTTCGGTCAAGACGAAGAAAGTTGCCTTGACGTGATGCTTTTTCAAGACATACAGGATCTATTGATGGATTCGTCGCTGCCCCAGTCGTCAAAAGTCAGAAAGAGGACGCGGTCGTTTGTCAAACGGCCAACTTGGTCTAGGCGGTTAGTTTCCCAGTAGTCAAAGCCCGGCATCTTGACCGTGGAAGTGACGAAATTGCTGCCGACATAATGCTGCTCTAGATAGGCAAACTCCTGCCAGTAGGGCTTGAGCTTTGTTAAGTTCCGCTTGCTGGCTTCTACCAGCTTGCTTTTTTTCTCATTAAGGCTATAGCAGTCTTTAGAAGACTTAAGCTGGCTGACCGTTTTCAACTTGTAGCGGCTGGCAGCTTCTATCTTTTTGCCCCGGGGATGATAGGCAATAGCATCCAGCTTGTCTTTAAGCAGGTCTTGCACCATCTGCCCCATGACGGTTTTCTCCCCATTTTGCCAGACCTGGTCCGCTTCATAGCAGCCAAGGTTGATCCCTTCAATTGCTCCTCGGTTGAAGCGGTATTTAGCAATATCCTGCCGGCTCTCAGCTTCCAGGCTCTTTTTGGCCAGTTGCAGCTTAGGCAGCAAGTCTTCAGCTGCCTGGCTGCCTTCTGTTTTCCCAAGATGCCGCTTCCGATCAGCTGCTGGCGGCTTTTCACCAGGTCTTTGATCAAGACGTCGTTTTCCCGGGCCCGGGCGGCTGGCAGGGCAAAAGCGGCCGAAACGCCAGCTTTTTTGAGGTAATCCAGAATTTTTTCATTGCTTTCCTGGCTGTCAGTCAAACCGGCGAAGACCAGAACAGCTGACCGTTTTTTGGCCGCGGTTTGGCTGGTCAGGAGGTCGGCTGGCTCAGCCGCGGCATATTTTGCCAGCAGCTTGGCTGAAGCCTTCCCGCTCTTCAGCTCTTTTGTGCCGTCAACTTTCACGTCAACCTGCTGGCTAAGGCGGGCCACTTGCACGGCCCGGTAGGTCAGCCAGCCGGCTGAAAGCAGGGCAAGGATAATGACGACAGTCACGATCCCCCAGCCGGTCTTGTCCAGCTTTTTCTTTTTCCTTGCTTCCTTGCGCATTTTTCAATCTCCCCTTTTATTTTTTGAAAAAATTGCAATTGCATCATTTTATAAGTAATTTGTACTTATCTAACTTCATTTTAATCTAGCTCGGATTATTGATAAAACGCTAACAGTCAAAACACTATTTTTTGTTCAAAATATATTTATTTCTTTTGACTTATCAAAAAGGTGTTTTAAGAATTATTTGCCAGCGTGGACAAGACCGCTCTTAATGCCTAAAATAAAAGAGATGAAAATTCCAGAACGAAAAACGGAGGATGTCATGAAAAAGAAAGTTCTCTTGATTGCCTTTGCGGCCCTGGCTCTGACTGCCTGCTCCAGCAAAAAGGCCACGACTGACAGCGAAAGCGCCAAGAAGGCCGCGAGCTCAATTTCCAGCTCCAATGTCGTCAAGCAGACCAGCAACAAGATCAATCTCACTAATTACAAGAAGATCAAGGTCGTTGAAAAGACCGGGTCTACTCCCAGCCAGGTAACTGACCTCCTGGGCCGGGAGGCTGACGCCAAGAGCAAGGCCAACACCAGCAAGCTGAAAGCCACCATCTACACTTGGGAAGGAGTTCAAAACGGCAGTGCCGGCTCCAACCTGGCCGTTGAATTCGCCAACGGGGTCGCCATCGCCAAGCAGATTTCCGGCTTGGTCGTTAACCGGTCCAAGCAAATTACACCCAAAGACTACAAGTCTCTTAAGAAGGGGATGACCCAAGAGGAAGTCGAAGCCATTGTCGGCAAGCCCAACGGCTACTCAGAATCTGACTATTCCAATTCTGACGTGGTCCTCTGGCTCTACACCAGCGGCCTGAAGAGCGATGGCCAGGCCAACTTCTACGTTACCTTCCAGAAGAACAAACTGGTCGCCAAAAAAGCCCAGAACTTTAACTAAAGCAAAAGAGCTCCCGGATTCCGGGAGCTCTTTTTTGACCTGAAAAATAAAGAAATAAAACAAAAAAGCAAGCATTTCTGCTTGCTTAAGTCATGCCCACTAAAGGAGTCGAACCTTCACTCTGTTGCCAGAACAGCGACCTGAACGCTGCGCGTCTGCCAATTCCGCCAAGTGGGCTTTCCGATGACAATATTTATAATAGCAAAAGTTTTCGGAAAAGGGAAGGGATTTTTACAAAAAACTTGTCTTAATTACTTCCCCGCTGGACCAGGCCCTGATCTTCCCGCCTTTTTCCAGCAAAAGCCGGCCCTGGTCATCAAAGCCGGCGCAAGTGCCGGAGATAGTCTGCCCAGCAATTTTCAAAGTAACCCCCCTGCCAGTTAAGATGCTCAATTCCCGGTAGCGGGGCAGGCAATCCTGCCAGCTGGCTGCTTGGGCAATAACCTCAGCCAAATCATCTGCCAAAAGCGGATCAAAATCCCCCGCTTCCAGCAAGCGGGTCGCTTGGGGCAGGCTGGCCGGAAGCTCCGCGCCCAAGTTGAGGCCCAGGCCAACTACTATCCCGCCTGCCACCTGCTCAGTCAAGATGCCGCCAACTTTTTTCCCTTGATAGAAAAGATCGTTGGCCCACTTGAGACCAATTTCCAGCCCGTACCTGGCCCGCAGAAAGTCAGCTACCGCCGTCCCCACTGCCAGAGTCAGCAAAGGATTCTCTCGCTTTTCCAGGCAAACTGACAGATAGAGACCATTTTTTGGCGAATAAAAGGCTCGCCCCTGCTTGCCATAGCCTTTCGTCTGCTCTAAAGCAGTAACGGCAAAAGGCGGCTTTTTCTTTTTCAGCAGCTCCTTAGCCAAAGCTTGTGTTGAAGGCAGGACTGGATAGCAGTAAATCTCCATCACAGCCTCCTAGGAGAGGTGAACACCCTTATCAACGTAAATGATGTCGCCAGTCATGCCGCTGGACAGATCACTGAGCAGGAAGGCGCAGCAGTTGCCCAGTTCTTCCAGGCTGACACTGACCCCGTCAACCGTCAAGGACCGGGACTGTTCCAAAAGATCCTTGTGCCCGCCAATCCCCGTCACGGCCAAAGTCTTCATGGCCCCGGCAGAAATCGCGTTGACCCGGCTGCCAGTCTTGCCCAGGTCCCGGGCCAGGTAGCGGACGGAACTTTCCAAAGCCGCCTTGGCAACCCCCATCGTGTTGTAGTTGGTGATGGCTCTTTCCGAACCAATGAAAGTCAGGGTAACGATTGAAGCCTTAGGGGCCAAAAGTTCCTTTTCCTGGGCAGCCTTGGCCACGGCAATTAAGGAATAGCTGGAAATGTTTTGGGCAGTCAAGTAGCCTTCCCGGCTGGAATTAAGGATGGACCCTTCCAGTTCATTTTTTGGGGCAAAAGCCACCGCGTGGACCAGGCCGTCGATCTGGCCAAACTTTTCCTTGACCTGGTCAAAAGCCGCGTCAATGCTCTCATCGCTGGCCACATCACATTCAACCATTTCTTCTTCCGCCAGGCCCAGCTTGAGCAGGCTCTTTTCCAGGCGGTCATTTTGGTAGCTGTAAACCACTTCCCCGCCCTGGGCCTTGATCTGCTCAGCGCAGCCCCAGGCAATGGACCGCTTGTTAGCCACGCCCATTACCAAAAACTTTTTACCAGCTAAAATTCCTGCCATCTTCTTCACCTAAAACTTTCTGAAACGTTCATAGCGCCGGTTGAGCAAACTGCTGACCGACAGCTTTTGCAATTTTGCTAATTCTTCTTCCAAGACCCGGGCAATTTCCCGGCATTGGGCAGACTTGCTGCCTTCTTGCTTGATCACGCCTTCGATCACTTGCCCCTTGAGCAGGGATTCCGGCGTCAGACCCAAAAGCTCTGCTGCTTCAGCCGCCCGGCCCGCGTCCTTCCACAGGATGGAGGCAAAACCTTCCGGAGACAGGACTGAATACATGGAATTTTCCATCATCCAGACCTCATCCCCGCAAGCCAAAGCCAGGGCCCCGCCAGAGCCGCCTTCACCGAAAATCACGCTGATAATTGGCGTTTTGGCCTGGCCAATATCCGTCAAACACTGGGCAATCGCCTGCCCTTGGCCGGCATATTCTGCCTCTTTGCCCGGAAAGGCCCCGGCGGTATCGATAAACAGCAGAACCGGCCGATTAAAGCGGGCAGCGTCTTTGACCAAGCGAGCCGCCTTCCGGTAGCCGGCTGGTTCCGGCTGGCCAAAGTGCTTGGCCAGGCGCTCTTCCAGCTTATGCCCCCGGCTGGTCGTGATCACCGTCACCGGCTGACCGGCAAAAAGGCCGATTCCGCCAACAATAGCCGGATCATCTGCCCCCTGCCGGTCCCCATGCAGCTCCACAAAGTCACTGAACAAGTGCGCCCGCAGATAGTGAGCCGACAATTTGTCACTGGCCCGGGCTGCCCGGACCGTTTCCATAGCATCAGTCATCCTGCATCCCTCCGTACTTCAACAGCCAGGTCAGGGTCTCTTTTTCTTCCTGGCGCAAAACGATCCGGTCGATAAAGCCGTGCTTTAAGACAGTTTCTGCCCGCTGGGCATCTTTTGGCAGCTGCTCATGGATGGTCTGCTCAATCACCCGGCGGCCGGCAAAGGCTACCATGGCATGAGCTTCAGCCAAAGTAATGTCGCCTTCACTGGCAAAGCTGGCCGTCACCCCGCCGGTAGTCGGATCGGTCAAAACGACCAGGTATAAGAGGCCCGCCGCCTTGTGCCGGTTAACGGCGTTAATCACTTTAGCCATCTGCATCAAGGAGTAGATCCCTTCCTGCATCCGGGCCCCGCCACTGGCCGTAAAGACCACGACCGGCAGCCGCTTTTCAGTAGCTGCTTCAATGAGCCGGGTCAGCTTTTCCCCGGTCATCTGGCCCAAAGAACCCATGATAAAAAAGGGATCCATGATGGCCAGGGCTGTCTCCTGCCCGCCAATTTTGGCCAGGCCGGTCCAAACAGCTTCATTTAAGCCAGTCTTTTTCTTTCCGGCGGCAACTTTAGCCTCATAATTTTGGAAATGGAGGGGGTCGCTAGGCTTAATATCCTTAAACCACTCCTCGCTTTCCTCGCAGAGCCAGGCCAGGCGCTCTTTAGCAGTCAAGCGGAAGCCGTAATCGCAGTCCGGGCAGGTCTTGTACTTGTCCAGGCGGCTGGCGAAAAATTCCAGCCCACAATTCGGGCACCGCTGCATCAAACCGCTCGGCACCAGGTCTTCCGCCCTTTTATTAGCCTTGACATGCCGCTCAGAGATCGTGTTTCTTTTTTTAAACAGCCTCATGCTTGTCTACCTGTTCCTTCCAGCGGGGCAAAAATTCCCTCTCCAAATAAGTATTGGTGAAAGTCCCCAGCTTAAATTCCAGATCAGCCAGAATGGCCAGGTGGAAGTCCTGGTTGGTCTTAACCCCCCGGATCACCAGCTCCTTTAAAAGCCGCCGCATCCGGGCAATTGCTTCTTGCCGGCTGCTGCCTAAGGCAATGATTTTGGCCAGCATGGAATCGTAAAAGGGCGAAACCACCATATCCTGGTAAAGGGCGGAATCAATCCTCATGCCCGGGTTGCCGACTGGCAAAAAGAGGTAGTCGACCTGGCCGGTTGACGGCATGAAGTCCCGATCAGCATCTTCCGCGTTAATCCGGCATTCGATAGCGTGGCCCTTAAAGCTTAAGTCTGCTTGCTTAAAAGGCAATTTTTCCCCGGCCGCGACCAGGATCTGGGCCTTAACCAGGTCAACCCCGGTAACCATTTCCGTCACTGTGTGTTCAACCTGCAGGCGGGTGTTCATTTCCATAAAGTAGAAATTATGGTCCTGGTCCATCAAAAATTCAATCGTCCCTGTATTCAGATAATCAGCTGCTTCCGCGGCCCGGACAGCAATCTGACCCAGCTTTTCCCGCTCGCTTTCACTGATCAATTCACAAGGGCTCTCCTCGATCACCTTTTGCTTGCGCCGCTGCAGGCTGCAGTCTCTTTCCGGGAAGTAGACGCAATTGCCAAAGCTGTCCCGGATGACCTGGACTTCGATATGCTTAACATTGGTCAAGACCTTTTCCAGATACATCTGGTCATTGCCAAAATCCAGCCGGGCTTCATTTTGGGCCAGGCTGAAAGCATCAGCCATTTCACCAGGCTCTTTAACCTGCCGGATCCCCTTCCCGCCTCCGCCGGCCGCGGCCTTCAATAAGACCGGGTAGCCGACTTCAGCGGCAACTTTTTTGGCTTCTTCGGGTGACTTGATAAAGTCTTTACTGCCCGGGGTAACCGGCACCTTGTGCTTGATCATCAGCTGGCGGGCGTGTTCCTTATTTCCCATCTGGTCAATGGTTTCCGCCTTTGGCCCGATAAAGGTCAAACCGCAGGCCGCGCAGAGGCTGGCAAATTCCGCGCTTTCTGACAAAAAGCCGTAACCCGGGTGAATGGCCTGGGCCCCGGTCCCGGTAGCCGCGGAGATGATGTTTTTAATGTTCAAGTAGGAGTCGCTGGGACGGCTTCCGCCAACGCAGACCGCTTCATCGGCCAGCTGGACGTGGAGGCTGTCTCTGTCAGCTACTGAATAGATGGCGACGGACTTGATGCCCATTTCCTTAAGGGTCCGGATGATGCGGACCGCGGCTTCGCCCCGGTTGGCGACCAAAACTTTCTCAAACATTTTTCTCACCTGAAATCATGAAGGTTAATTCCGCCGTGCAGGCCTTTTTCCCGTCGACCCAGGCAATTCCCTGCCCCAGGCCGATATGGCCCTTGACCTTTTCCAAAGTCATTTCCAGCTTGACCTGGTCACCCGGCTTGACCATCTGGCGGAACTTGGCATTTTTGATACCGCCAAAATAGGCCGTCTGCCCCTTGAAACGGTCGTCGCTTAATAGGGCCACTGCCCCGGTTTGGGCCAGGGATTCCACGAGCAAGACCCCGGGCAAGACAGGATTTCTCGGGAAATGTCCCTGGAAAACTGCCTCATTATTGGTCACGTTGCGGATGGCCACGGCACTTTCGCCAGGAACCAGGTCGATGACCTTGTCAATCAAGAGCATGGGATAGCGGTGGGGAATAATTTCTTGTATTTGGCTGGAATCCAAAACAGTCATGCTAAGCCTCCTCAATCAAAAAGAGCGTTTGCTCGCATTCGACCAGATCTTCGTTTTCCACGCAGACTTTTTTGACAGTGCCGGAAACATCGCTCTTGATCTCCGTCATCATTTTCATGGCTTCCACGATGCAGACGGTCTGCCCGGCCTTGACCTGGTCACCGGCCTTGACAAAAGCTGGCTTGTCCGGGGCTGGCTGCAGGTAGATCGTCCCAACCAAGGGCGACTTGACGGCATGGCCGGATACAGTTTTTTCTGCTTGAACAAGCGCTGGCGCTTCCGCTTTTTCGCTTGGCAAAAGCGGACTAGCAGCTTTTTTGCCTGGTAAAACCGGGCCTGCTTCTGCCTCTGTCCTTTGCGTGTACTCATTTTTGTTCAGAAAAAGCTCTACATTATCCAAGCTCAGCTTCATTTCCCGGATGCTGGACTTTTCAAACTTGTCCAGCAGTCTTTCAACATCTGTTATTTCCAAAATCAGGCCCACTTTCTAAAAGCTAACACGGCATTGTGGCCGCCAAAGCCGAAGGAATTGCTCAAGGCATATTCAACTTCTTGTTCCTGGTCACCTGCCTTTACCAATTTGACCGGGCATTCCGGGTCCTGGGCAAAACAGCCGACATTGGCCGGCAAGATGCCTTTTTGCAGGCTGGCGCAGGTGATGACGGCTTCAACCGCTCCGGCGGCCCCTAAGAGGTGGCCGGTCATCCCCTTGGTAGAGGAAACCAGGACTTGGTCGCCAAAGACCGCTTTAATTGCCTTGGCTTCCCCAATGTCATTGGCCTTAGTGGCCGTCCCGTGGGCATTGATATAGCCAACCTGGTCTGGCTTAATGCCAGCTTCTTCAACCGCCAGCCGCATGGCTCTGGCTGCTCCTTCGCCTTTAGGATCAGGACTGGTAATGTGGTAGGCATCGCTGGTCGCCCCGTAGCCAACCACTTCAGCCAAAATCTTGCCCCCCCGCTTTTGAGCATGGTCCAGGCTTTCCAAGATCAAGGCCCCGGCCCCTTCACCTAAGACGAAGCCATGCCGGTTTTGGTCAAAGGGCAGGGATGCCTCTAAGGGGTCGCTGCTGGTTGACAGGGCGGTCAAGGCCGCGAAGCCGGAGATGGCCGTTTCATTGACGCTGGCTTCGCTGGCCCCGGTAATCACGACTTCAGCCCGGCCTTCCTTGATCTGCCGGTAGGCTTCCCCAATGGAGTTGGTCCCGCTGGCGCAAGCCGTGACGATGGAAGTGGAGATATTTTTGGCATTGAAGCGGATGGAAATATTGCCAGCCGCCATGTTGGCGATAGCCATCGGGATAAAGAAAGGTGAAATCCGCTTTGGCCCCTTGTCATGCATCTTGATGACCTGCTCTTCAATCGTGGTCAAGCCCCCGATCCCTGAGCCAAAAATCACGCCCAGCTCTTCCGCCTTTACCGTTTCCGGAGTCAAGCCAGCCATCTCGTAGGCTTCCTGGCAGGCCTGGATGGCGTATTGGGAATACAGGTCCATCCGCTTGCCGTTTTTCTTGCCCACAACCTGGCTGACGTCAAAATCATCGATTTCCCCGGCCACGCCGATGCCGGTCTCACTGGCATCAAACTTCTTGATCGGCTTGATGCCGACAACGCCATTTAAAGTATTTTCAACAAAAGCCTGGCAGCCATTGCCGTTCGGGCTGACTGCCCCCATGCCTGTAACTACTACTCGCATATCTTCTCCTTAAATGGTCATTCCCCCGTCAACAACCAGGGTCTGGCCGGTAACATAGTCGTTTTCCGCCAAAAAGACTGCCGCCTGGGCAACTTCTTCTGCCTTGCCAAAGCGGGCCAAAGGAATTTGGCTAAGTGCCTGCTCTTTGACCTCATCTGGCAGGACAGCGGTCATTTGGCTGGCGATCATCCCCGGCGCGATCGCGTTCACGCGAACGCCTCGCCCGGCTGCTTCCTTAGCCGCGGTCTGGGTCAAGGCAATCACGCCGGCCTTTGAAGCCGCGTAGTTGGCCTGGCCGGCGTTGCCGTGCTGGCCAACGATGCTGGCCATATTGATGATGGCCCCGGACCGCTTTTTCAGCATTTTTTTCAAGGCCTTCTGGATCAGCATAAAGCTTGACCGTAAGTTGACCTTGATCACCTGGTCAAAGTCGGCCAGCTTCATCCCGATCATAATCTGGTCTCTAGTGATGCCGGCATTGTTGACCAGGATGTCAATATCGCCGATCTCTTTAAAAAGCTGCTTGACCGCGCCTTCGTCGCTGACGTCAGCGGAAAAATACTGGTAGTCTGCCCCAATTTTTCCCAGCTGGTCAGCGATTTCCTCCGGCAATTCCGGCCGCCGGCCATTTAAGAGCACCTGGCAGCCCTTTTGCGCGAAAGCCAAGGCAGTTGCAGCCCCGATTCCTTGCGTTGACCCGGTTACCAGGACCCGCTTATTTTGTAAATCCATTCTGCTCCTCCTCTACAAACTGCTGGTATTCAGCCAGACTCCCGACCTGCCAGGTCTTTAGGCTCTTATCCGCCTGCTTGGCAAAAGCTGACAGGGCGTGGCCTGGGCCGATTTCCAGGCTGGCCGTCATGCCTAAGTCCAGCAGGCCTTTGACGCAAGCGTCAAAATGAGTTGGCACCATCAGCTGAACTTCCAGGATTTTGGCCAGATCTTCTTGGACAAAAGGCTGGCAAGTGGTATTGCTGATGACTGGGTAAGTTCCGGCAGAAAAAGTTTCATTCTTCAGCCGCTGGCCCATTTTCCGGCTGGCTGCCTGGTAAAGGGGAGTGTGGAAAGCTCCGGCAACATCCAGGGGAATTGCTCTTTTGGCCAGCTTGCGGTCAGCAATTTCCTGGCCCAGTTCTGGCAAAAGCTGCTTTTCTCCGGCAAGAACGACCTGCTTAGGTGAATTGTAGTTGGCCAGGTAGACTGCTTGGCCAGCTGCTCGCTTTTCCCGCAAAAAGTCTTCTAAGGCAGGAAGATCCGGCTTGGTCAAAGCTAGCATCCCGCTAGCTGTCTTTTCTGAATCAAGCTGCATGTATTCCCCCCGGTCAGCGACCAGGGCCAGTCCTGCCGGCCAGGTTAAACTGCCGCTGGCTAAGAGCGCCCCGTATTCGCCTAAGGAGAGGCCGGCCAGGCCGCAAATTGGCAGGTCAGTATCCCGGGTAAGCATGCACCAGATCCCGTATTCAAAGGCCACCAAAGCCGGCTGCACATACCTGGTCTCATCCAGCTGGCCGCGGTCGTTTTTCCAGATTTTCGGCAAGTCTAAGCCGCATGCCTGGCTGGCCTGGTCAATTGTTTCCTTAAACAAGGGGTCACTTAGCAAATCCAGGCCCATCCCAGCCTGCTGGGCCCCTTGGCCGGCAAAGAGAATTCCGAATTTCATGGTCTGGTCCTGTTAGTCCTTTTCTGCCAGCTGCTTTTGCACCAAAGCCACCACGTCGGCAACCGTCTTGGTATCTTCGTCAGCTTCCAGTTCGATGTCGTATTCGTCTTCCAGTTCATTGACGATTTCGAACAAGTCCAGGCTGTCAGCTTCCAAGTCATCCTTGATGTTGGCTTCCATGGTCACTTGGTCTTCTTCAACGTCCAGTTCTTCAACGGCGATCTTCTTTACAGTTGCGAAAATTTCTGCTTCTGACATGTGTCTGCTCCTTTTTAAAAAATAACTAAAACTAAAAATCAAAATCAACTAATCTCAAACAAGTGAATAAACAAATGCTCTTATAGTCTGACCAGCTGGGCGGCCGCGGTTAAGCCCCCGCCAAAGCCGGCCAGGACGACCAGGTCGCCTGCTTTCGCCTTTCCATCTTCGACCAGTTCAGCCAAGAGAATAGCTTCACTGGCCGCTGAGGTATTGCCGTATTCGGCAATGTTGCAGGGGAATTTTTCCTCCGGCAAATCCAGCCTTTTGGCTACCTGCTTGATGATCCGGTAATTGGCCTGGTGCAAGAGGAAAAGGTCAACTTCCGCTAAATCAACGCCAGCTTCCTCTAAACAGGCGGTGATTACTTCCGGAACCTTGTGGGTGGCGAACTTGTAAACCTCCCGCCCCTCCATCTTGAAGGGGGCCAGGCCCGTTACCGGGCCGGGAAAGGGCAGCAAGCTGGTCTGGCCAGCTGACAGGAACTTGGCCAAGTGGCCATAGCTTCTTAATTGGCTAGCCAAAAAGCACGGCTCAAGGGCGTCTTTTTTGACCAGGACCCCGCCGGCGCCATCCCCGAAGAGGACAGCCGTCGTCCGGTCCTGCCAGTCAACTAGCTTGGACAGTGTTTCCGCCCCGATTACCAGGGCCAGACCGTCCGGCCGCGTCAGCATTTTTTCCGCCACGTCTAAAGCATAGACAAAACCGGAACAGGCAGCTGACAGGTCAAAGCAGGCCGCGTTTTCTGCCCCTACCGCTGCTTGAACCAGGGCCGCCGTGGCCGGGGTATAGGCATCGGGCGACATGGTCGCGACAATGATCAGGTCAACTTCTGCTGGGTCCTCGTCAGCCAAGAGCTGCTTGGCTACCTGGCTGGCCAGATCCGAGGTGTTTTCCTGTTGACTGATCCGCCGGCTGGAAATCCCGGTCCGGCTCTTGATCCAGTCATCACTAGTTTCCATGATCCGGCTCAAGTCGTCGTTGCTGACCGCGAATTCGGGCAGGTAACGGCTGCTTTTTGCAATTCTGACATAAGGCAAGGCTGACTCCTTTCCATCTCAAAACTATAATTTTGTTGACAAGTATAAAGTATAGTCCTGGTCTGAGAAAAGTCAATACTGTTTGCGCATTGTATAGTCTACAAAGGACATATAAAGCTAGTATTCATAAGGCTTTTTAGATAGTAAAAAACTTTTTATTTTTTGCTTTCCTGTCCTATGTATAGCTTTTTTTATTTTTAGGGGGCAAAATTTTTGAGGTAAAAAGAAAAGGCCCGGAGCTCTTGCTCCGAGTCTGTCGACTAAGTTATTATTTTTAAAAAATCTTATGCTATTTTTCCAGCCGCTTGTGTTCCAACCGGCTTCTGGCATCCTGCAGCTTCTCCTGCTTGCTGTTGATGTTTTTTACACCCAAAATATCCAAAAAGAAAGTAAAGATCGGGACGCTGACGATCAAGCCCCAGGTGCCGAAGAAGTGCTCGCCAAAGAGCAGGACAACGAAGGTGTAGAAGATCGGCAATTCCGTCTTGCTGGACATGAATTTCGGGTTCAAGATATAGGTTTCCAGGGTGTGCAGGACGGCGATCATGATCAAAATGTAGATCACATCCTGGATCCCGCCGACCGTATAAGCCACCAGAGACAGAGGGATCAAGGAAATGATCACCCCGGCCACCGGGACCAGGCTGCAGATGAAAACCATGAGGCCCAGGGCAAAAATCTGCGGCATTTTCATAATAGCCAGGCAGACAATGGTCAAAGCCGTGTTGCAGAGGGCAATCAAGAACTGGGCTTCCAGCACCACCCCAAAAGTATTGGTGAACTTGCGGCCAAAGTAGGCAATGTCTTCAAAGAGCCAGCCAAAGAGGTCGGACTTCAAGAAAGACTGGCTGAAGGTGTGCATTTCTTTTAACTCAATCGTGTAAAAGAAACTCAAGACCAGGGCCATAATAAAAGACATGGCGACCGAGCCGAAACCCTTAAAGGCCGCTGTCAGCGCGGTCAAACTGCTCTTGACCTGGCTGGAGATCGTTTTTTCAGAGACATACTTGTGCAGCTGGGTCATCAGCCAGCCCACGTCATTGGTCTGGTAAAAGTCGATCACCGACCTGGTCAT
>SFHY01000169.1 GCA_004556255.1 Lactobacillus delbrueckii | reverse complement strand
TCCCCTGGTAACCATGGAAGCCATGAAGGCCGACATGGTCAAGCGGAACTGGAACTTCAACACTTCCATCAATTTAGCCAATTACCACAATGCCTCAGTCAGCGCCCAGAGCTTTTACTATGCCGTCCAGATTGCTTATGGCAAGAAGAAAGCCAGAAGCTTCCTGTTTAAGCTGCAGGAAAGCTTGAGCGACGGCCAGCGGTCTTATTCCCCGGCCTTGGCTGAAGAATTGCTGGAAAGCCTTAATATCAAGCCAGAGAAAATTTCATCTACCCTGAATGATGCCTGCCTTAAAGACGTCATTGCCCAGGACCAGCAGCTGGCCCGGAAGTTCCAAGTCACTGACCTGCCCTCAACCGTGTTTTTTGACGACCAGATCGAAGGCAGCGGGCTCTTGCTTGACGGTGAATTAAGCGACGACGACCTCCTGCAAATTTTTCAAAACAGTGCGGACAGCTGCCTTGAGCCCTTGATGCAGCTGACGGAGAATGCTCCGCTCTACTATCCGGTCAGCCACCTTCATCTCTTATAGCCAGCCTCTCCTTTAGGGGCTGGTTTTTTGCTGCAAAAATTTCAAGAGCCAGCTTTTCTCCCCCGGCCTGCGCCAAGTGGAAAAAGCTTCCTTAGGCAGGCTAAAGACGGTATAGCCGGCTAAATACATCAATTCTCCCAGCTTCTGGCCCAGCTTGCTCTTTTCCTTCAGCTGCTGGTCCAGATAGTCCCGCTCTTTGACCCAGTCATCGGCTAAAGGCGGGGGCAAAAGGGGCCGGAAATGCCATAAAGCGGCAATCCCTTCCGCGTCCAAGGCGAAGTCCACCTGCCGGTAGAGCAGGGTCTGACTGACAGGAGCCTGACTTATTTGGTACTTCAATCTAATCAAGCCTGCCTCTTGGTGGATTTCCAGATAATAACTCCCCCAGCACCGGTTTTCCCGGAAAAAGATTAGCTGGGTCTGCTTTAGCTTTTCCCCTAAAAAATGCCGGCGGCCGACCAGCCAGACATCCTTAATCCCAATCGCCTGGTAAAGGGCATGCCGATGGGCAAACTCCCCCTTGCTTAAGGGCGCGCACTGGACTTCAAAGGCTAAAAGCGGCGTGGCTAAAACATCAGCCCGCAAGGCTCCGTCAGCCAGCGGCACTTCAGTTTTCGCATTTAGGCCCGCCGCGGTCAAGGCGGCTTTGAGGAGCATTTTCCCCTGCCGGTGCTCTTCTTGTTCTCCCAGCCCCCGGTAAGCCTGGTAGTGCTTGAAAAAAGGCTCTGCCTTCTGTGACAAAACCAGGATAACTGGTTTCTGGCAGCGCGGGCAGCGGTAGACTTCCTGGTTGAGATAGGCCGGGTTTTCCCGGACCTTCCCCGCCTCGCTGACGGCCAGGACCAGTTCTTTATTTAATAAAGCTGCGTACAAAATAATCCCCCATTAACTAGTACGCCAAAAAAGGGGAAATTTTTTAAAAAAGCAAAAATAAAAGGACTCCCGAAGGAGTCCTTAAATTATAGTCTGTATTTCTTAAGCCCGCTTGCTGGCAAACTGCCGGCGCAAAGCCCCCAGCGCGTCCTGCTGGAAAAGGCACTGGCCATGCTCTTGGGCCTGCTGGAATTCGTCAGCGGACACCTGACGGCCAAATTCATTGGCGATCGCCCAGGCATCAGCTGGCTTGATTTCCGCGTAGTTCTCGTCCATAAAGGCCAGCTTGAGGTAAAACTTCTGCTTGTAGTAGTAGACGCTGGAAGCCAGGTCACTGACCTTGAGGCTGTCCGCCAAAGCCAGGAGGTCATCGATATCGTCAAAGGCCAGGACATGAGTCTCCTGGTAACTCCAGTAGTCCTCGTAGTCTTCATCATCGGTGTTGCCCAGGTCCTGCATGATTACCGGATCCATCTCCGTGTTGGCGTCATCAGCCGGGTCCAGGTCAGAAAAAGCCCAGTCTCCTTCCTCAACTGCTTCAGCCATATCGTCTCCGACCCCGTTAGCTTCAGGATCAAAAAAGCGCCGCATTTCTTCCGGCAGGTCGCTGTTATTATTCATCTTGGTAATCAAGAGATCGATCCCGCCATCATTAGGCATGACTTGGAAAGTCACCGGCGCATCGCTGGCAAAGTCATTGTCCTCATCTACTTCGCGCAGAACTGACAGGAAGAATTCCTGAACTCTTTCCCGGTTGCCGAGCAAGTCCAGGATCTTCAAGCCCCGCTGGTTTAGATCCTCCCGGGTCATGCTTACGCGGAGCGTGTTCTCATTCACCTTTTCAACGCGCATTCTCAATCCCTCCTTTGTGTGTACTGTTATTGTAACCTAAAAAGCCGACAAAGCAAAAGCGTTAGCTTCTAGAAGCCAACGCCTGCAACTTTCTATTCTGAAATTATAAATCCTGGTCCGCCAGGCGCTTAGCCTGGGCCATTTCCAGCCGGCGCACGCTGCGCGGCAGGAAGCGGCGGATTTCATCTTCATTGTAGCCAACCTGCATCCGGCGGTCATCCAAAATAATTGGCCGTCTCAGCAGGCTTGGGTTCTTTTCAATCAAATCGATCAGTTCATTCATTGAAATGTCGTCCAGGTCGATGTTCAGCTCTTGGAAAGCCTTCGACCGTGTTGACACGATTTCTTCCGTGCCTTCTTCAGTCATTCTCAGAACATGAATGATTTCTTCCCGGTTCAAAGGATCTGAAATAATGTTTCTTTCCTTGTAGGGAATATTGTGTTGTTCAAGCCATTGCTTTGCCTTGCGGCATGAGGTGCAGCTTGGAGAAACATATAAATCTACCATTGTTACCACGCTCCTTTAAAATGAGATTGCATGAACACACATTCGTTACTTACTATCATAGTTTAACATGGATACTTACAAAAAGGAAGGGGGTAATTGGTTTTCTTTTAAATTTCTTAATTAATC